>NZ_JAVRBM010000180.1:0-3832 GCF_034531255.1 Nostoc sp. ChiQUE01b
GTAAAAGCAGCGATCGCTTTTTCGATGTTATCTGCCCTGTCTCCTTTTATTCTATCGTTGTAGGCAACAGCAAGATTATTTTGCGTCATTGCCCAATCAATAGGCAAAGCTTCAGGAGTTATGACAGTTAAAGCAGCAGTAAAAGCAGCGATCGCTTTTTCGATGTTATCTGCCCTGTCTCCTTTTATTCTATTGTTGTAGGCAACAGCGAGATTATTTTGCGTCAATGCCCAATCAATAGGCAAAGCTTCAGGAGTTATGACAGTTAAAGCAGCAGTATAAGCAGCGATCGCATTTTCGATGTTATCTGCCTTGTCTCCTTTTATTCTATTGTTGTAGGCAACAGCGAGATTATTTTGCGTCATTGCCCAATCAACAGGCAAAGCTTCTCTAGTTCTGACAGTTAAAGCAGCAGTAAAAGCAGCGATCGCAATTTCGATGTTATCTGCCCTGTCTCCTTTTATTCTATTGTTGTAGGCATTTGCGAGATTATTTTGCGTCAATGCCCAATCAATAGGCAAAGCTTCTCTGGTGTGGACAGTTAAAGCAGCAGTATAAGCAGCGATCGCAATTTCGATGTTATCTGCCCTGTCTCCTTTTATTCTATCGCTGTAGGCATTTGCGAGATTATGTTGCGTCATTGCCCAAGATTGAGGCAAAGCTTCTCTGGTGTTGACAGTTAACGCGACTTCATAGCCAGTAATGGCAATTTCCATATTACTGGCTTTACTACCCAAAGGGAATTTCTGAATTAGATTGCTAAATGCGACAATAATTGCTGCTAGATTTTTTGCCTCATCTGCTTGGGCTTTCTCCAGTGTATTTGTCCCCGAACGACGCAATATTTCTGCTAACACCCCGTCGACTTTTTCTGTATTCTTTGCCAGCAAGGGGTAAACTACCTGGGAATTACCATTACTGTCTGCGGTTGCTTGTAGTACCTCCGTCAAAAATTGTAAATATGGCTGTATCTCCTCTTCACCAAGAGATTGCAAATCTACTTTATTATCTAGATTCAACGCTTCTCCTAGTTGCATTGCCAAACCTTGCAACCAATTCGCTGTCTTTTCATCCCCTTGCTGTGAAAACCTTTGTGCTTCTGCTTCTATTGCCTGCAAGAAGCCAATATCTACTAATTCTTGGTTTGCTGCCAAAGTTTCTTGGAATTCATCGTTAGTACGGCAATTTAACAGGCGTTGAATGAGGTTGAGATAGGCTTGCTGACGCTGTTCATTCATGGGCAAGGGTGTGAGACGCAACTAGATTATAAGAAAAATTCAACACTAACACCCTAAATTCCAGAAAAGTGTAGAATTTCATCACAAAGGATGTGTTTCTGACAATGAAAGAACCTTGTAGATGAGCGTTTTTTACTTGTGAACAGACAATATACTGATTTTGCGATCGCTTTCCTCGTCGCAGACATCATACTAACTCCTATTCCTCAAGCAAATGAGAAATAAAAAACCGTCCTACGGTGATTTTGAGAGAAATGCCAAAATATCAAGACTTTTTGATATGTGGGATTAGTACACAATTAAAACAATATATTCCTAACTTTGACGAAATCATTTCACCTAACGATGATGATTTTCAATCTAGTAGTTTAGTTAGTCAATCTGTTATTAGATTAAGTTTTTTAGCTGTCATTACTCGTAACAGTATAATTGGCTCAATTATCACAATATCAACAGAAAGGCATAACAAACTATTACATAATCTTAGTCAATATCTAATTCAATTAATAGAGTAATCACCACAGACATCAATCCTACAAAATAGTGCGGGCTACGCCAACGCATTTGTGATTTCGGCGATCGCATTTATCGATTTTGTGATTGCAATTGCTATTTCGGCGTTCGCATTTGTTATTTTGGCGATCAGTTGGTTATTTTAGTGATCGCAAAGTTCTGTTTTTAAATTGACACGCTATTGTCATCGCCATTGATTTAACCAACGTATTTGCCCAGGCCAGTCTTCTGCTTGAGTTTCTGATAGCAAGCGATCCAATGCTTGAATGAGGTTAGACAAATTCCAACTATTTTGTGCCGCTAGAATAATGCCTCTGTGCTGCGGATACTGAATAACCAAGGACAAGAAATCTTTAATGTTGAAGGTAAAAATACACCGTCCGTTATCTGTGGCTTTCAACAGTTGCATTTCATCGCTAGCATCTTTTGGCATCCATTCATTGGGAGTGCGAGTTACATCATGACCACGAGCAACTAGAGCCGTATGCAATGCTTTAATGGAGGTGTCTGCATCTAAATGCAGCAGGAGTTTAGACACCAGCAGTTTCAATCGCTTGTTCTGTAGCGATCGCATCATCAATTTCGGTACGATGGGCAGTGTAAAAACCCAGTGCATCATTGATCTGAGCTTCAGTAATACCATACTGTTGGACGATTTGCTCGCAAGACCAGCCCCACTGATGAGCAGCAATCGCTAGAGTTTGCACTCGAATTCCTGTACCACTAACAATGGGAACTTTTTGGCCACTGGTTCCAATGCGATAGCTAATCAAGGGAAAGGAGGGGTCGTTCAGTTGATGGCGAAGGGAGGCAATTTTTTCTGCTACTGCCCACAAAATAAATTGATCGAGGGAAATTCCTTGGCTAGTTGCCCATTGTTCTATCTCTTGCTGTAGTTGAACAGGTAAATTGACCAAGTGCGAAGGCATTTGCTGAAGCTCAATGAATTGACTTTTTCATTACTTGCTTTATTCTAAGCGATCGCCCCATAGCAGTTTCAATTTATCGTTTGTGATTTTGGCGATGCCTGAGTTGGGCTACTCCAACGCATTTATCGATTTGGAGAATGCAATTGTAATTTTAGCGATGCCTGGGTTGGGCTACGCCAACGCATTTATAGATTTTGTGATTCGCATTTGTTATTTCGGTGATCGCATTTATTATTTTTGTGTTTGCAATTATAGATTTGGCAATCGCAGTTATTATTTTGGCGCTCACGTTTTTGAGGAAATATTAAGCAACACCTACCCAATATAAATTGTCATCTAATCGGGGGGAATTTGCGGTGTAATATTAAATTTTGAATTGTTACACTGCTCTTTGTTCGTCGCAGTTTTCGATGTAACGACGTAAAACAGAGTTGATTAAGGTTTTATATTCTCCGCTTTGAGCTTGAAACCACTTTAGTATATCTGGCTCAATCTGTACCAATTGCTGTGCTTGAGGTGCGGGAACTCGGAGAGTAGCTTTCTGAAAAAACTCTTCTGTCAATGGTGGAATGTCAGAGTAGTCAATTTCTTCATCGTTCATTGACTCCAATGCTGTCCAGTTAGTACGAGAGGTATTTCTCAAGTTTTTGTCGCTCATATCGATTTGCCCTTCGTGCTGAAATGATCCGAATCACATTATTTTTGCGTTCTGTCCAAACTACAACGGCTACACCGTTGCCGAGGAAACCTATACCGAACCAACGGTCTTCTCCGTAATCAAAACGATCATCTAACTCAATTAGCATTGGACTTTCCAACATCTCAGGAACATCGGCGAAATCAATCTCATGTTTGCGAAGATTCTCTAAATTTTTCGCCTCATCCCACTCAAACTGCATGAAAATTTAGACACGCTAATTAAACCATCTCTATTATCCTGCATAATATCCCAATGCGCTCGGTGTTAGAGATAAAAACCTGATTTTGTGTAGGTTGGGTTGAGCGATAACGTAGGCACAATGATTTTGCGATGCCTGCGGCGGGCTACGCCAACGTATTTGTTATTTCGGAGTACGCATTTGTTATTTCGGAGTATGCATTTGTTATTTCGGAGTACTCATTTGTTATTTCGGGGTACGCATTTGTTATTTC
>NZ_JAVRBM010000181.1:0-3814 GCF_034531255.1 Nostoc sp. ChiQUE01b
TAAACGACCGCCCGAATTCAATAAACGACCGCCCGAATTCAATAAACGACCGCCCAAATTCAATAAACGACCGCCCAAATTCAATAAACGACCGCCCGAATTCAATAAACGACCACCCGAATTCAATCTTACCAAGGGGGGATTAAGGGGGGTAATTTGACCGAACAATTCGCAATTCGCAGTTCGCTTTTTCGCCCGTTGCGAACGCGCAATTGAATAACTGGTTCATTCTGGGATACAAGCCTCTTCATTGATGAAGAAAAAATAGAAATACGTAGTATCAATATTCAACGGAACGCCTTCAGGCGTGGGGTAATAATTGCGAATTGCGTTAGCGCAGCGTTAGCGAGTCCGCGAGCGTCATTGAAAATTGCGAATTGGTGTGACTTGTGTATACACCGTAGCTTTTTAAGGGGAGCCAGCGCGGTCTTCTCCCAAAGGGAGAGGCTAGCGCCTTCGCGGAGCGTCTCGTAGAGAAGGGGTCTCCCCAAGTGGAGCGACTGGCGTGGGCTAGGGGGGATCAATAAGTGCCTAATATCACAGCCGACCAACTTTTCAAACAACCTTTTAAAGAGAATCGTACAAAATTGGCGTGGCACAGCTAAAATAGTGCATTAAAAATAAAAAAATCAAGTAGCTTTAGATACATATTTTCATAGCTATAGGAACTTGCGATCGCTGATCAAATTAGGTGTTGTCACCGCAGAAGAAAAGAAACTATTGTTAAATATTTACCAGCAATTATGCTAGATATAGCACAAGCCTTGGTGGTTAGGATATCAAGAGATGATAAAACTTAGACACCAAAAGACTTTTCACCCAGTCCCCAGTCCCCATTACCCCTTATCCCCAGAGGGGGCCCCACCTTCCCCAGTCCCAGTCCCCAGTCCCTTGCTATATATAGTTAAAAATAAAATATTTAACCTTCTTTTGTACTAACTTAAGATAGCAAAATTGAGTAATCTGTTTCAGAAAATTCCGCAAATTACTCTTAATAAACTTGTTTTTCTATACGCATTGCAGGCTATATTTAAGTAGCATTACCCATAAAAAAATGTGTTATAACTTTAACTGATTGCAATCTTCTTTGACGAATTGTTAATGGTTAACAGCTTTTTCATCATCATCAATTAAGAAGTTATACTTTCCACTACAACTTAGTAATAATGTAAGAGTTTGATTCTGTGGACAACCCGACCGTGGGAAAATCAAAATACCGAGACTCGAAGTTAGAGAGGAAAACCTTATAATATGCATCTGAGCGAAATCACCCATCCTAATCAGTTGCACGGTTTATCTGTTCGCCAACTGCAACAGATTGCCCGTCAGATTCGAGATAAGCATCTTCAAACAGTAGCAGTTAATGGTGGACACTTGGGGCCAGGGTTGGGTGTTGTCGAATTAACACTAGGACTTTACCAAACACTGGACTTAGATCGGGATAAAGTGATTTGGGATGTAGGACACCAGGCTTATCCCCACAAACTGCTTACAGGACGTTACGATCGCTTCCACACCCTTAGACAAAAAGACGGAGTTGCGGGTTATCTCAAACGGGGCGAAAACAAGTTTGACCACTTTGGGGCTGGACACGCTTCTACAAGTATTTCAGCAGCATTGGGCATGGCTTTGGCGCGAGACTTGAAAGGAGAAAAATTTAAAGCCGTTGCTGTGATTGGTGATGGGGCACTAACTGGCGGCATGGCTTTAGAAGCAATCAACCATGCCGGACACATGCCGAAAACTAACCTGTTGGTTGTTCTCAATGACAACGACATGTCCATATCTCGCAACGTCGGCGCGATTCCTCGCTATCTCAACAAAATGCGCCTTAGCCAACCGGTGCAATTTATTAAAGATAATCTTGAGGAACAGTTTAAGCAAATTCCCTTCGTGGGCGAATCCCTCTCACCCGAACTCGGACGCATCAAAGAAGGTATGAAGCGTTTGGCTGTTCCGAAGGTAGGTGCAGTTTTTGAAGAACTCGGCTTTACCTACATTGGGCCAGTAGATGGGCATAATCTCGAAGAACTAATTGCCACCTTCCAACAAGCACATCAAATACCGGGCCCAGTTTTAGTACATGTGGCAACAGTAAAAGGCAAAGGTTATGAAATTGCCGAACTAGATCAAGTTGGCTACCATGCCCAAAGCCCCTTCAACGTCGCAACTGGCAAAGCCATTCCTTCTAATAAACCCAAACCTCCGGCTTATGCCAAAGTCTTTTCTCACACTCTGGTGAAACTTGCCGAACAAAACCCGAAAATTATCGGCATTACTGCGGCGATGGCAACGGGGACAGGTTTAGATAAACTTCAAGCAAAACTGCCCAATCAATATGTTGATGTCGGCATTGCGGAACAACACGCAATTACCTTAGCAGCAGGACTTGCAAGCGAAGGGATGCGCCCGGTTGCAGCTATTTATTCCACTTTCTTGCAACGCGCCTACGACCAGATAATTCATGATGTCTGCATCCAAAATCTGCCAGTATTCTTCTGCTTGGATCGGGCGGGAATCGTCGGATCTGATGGCCCCACCCACCAAGGTATGTATGACATTGCCTATCTGCGTTGCATTCCCAACATGGTAATCATGGCCCCCAAAGACGAAGCAGAACTGCAAAGCATGGTAGTAACTGGCGTTAATCATACCAGTGGGCCGATCGCAATGCGCTATCCTCGTGGCAATGGCTACGGCGTTCCCTTAATGGAGGAAGGTTGGGAACCTTTGGAAATCGGCAAAGGCGAGATTCTGCGTACAGGCGATGACGTGTTAATCGTCGCCTATGGCACAATGGTCTATCCAGGAATGCAAGCTGCGGAAATTCTCAGCGAACATGGCATTGAAGCAACTCTAATTAATGCCCGTTTCGTTAAGCCTTTGGATACCGAGTTGATTTTGCCTTTAGCGAAGAAAATCGGCCGTGTTGTCACCTTAGAAGAAGGCTGTGTGATGAGTGGCTTTGGTAGTGCGATCGCTGAAGCTTTATTAGATGCAGATATTCTCGTTCCTCTCAAGCGCTTCGGTGTTCCAGATGTGTTAGTAGATCATGCTGAACCCAATGAATCTAAGACAGAACTCGGTTTAACTAGTCATCAAATAGCAGAGAGAGTGTTGCAAGCTTTCTTTAAACGGCAATTATCTACTGTTGTTTAGTTAATTCTTTGTCGAATGAATCGCCCACACTTGTTATTCAGGTGTGGGCGATTTGCTTATGAAAATGGGAAGTTTAATATTAGTAATATTATGTTCGGTTAAACCTTAGTTAATTGCCGAAAATAATCAAGTATTAAATAATTACTGAAATTTATTTTTATTTTTCCATTATCTGTATACTTAATCTAGTTAATTTCTAGGATTATTATACCATCAATTCAATAGCAGGATCAATTCAGTAGCAAGCGATCGCTTTCTAGTTTTCATGGGTTAAACGAGTAAAGTTTTACCCCGTATTTTGTCGTACTTTTTTCAAATAGATTGATTGAGATTGAAGAACAACATAATAATTAATATTTAATATTAATTATTGAGTTCACAAAAATCATGTAATAGATATTGCATGATATATCAAATTCTGTTTGCACATTTTAAACCCAAAAAAAGCACAGTAAAACTATGGCTATTCAAGGAACAAACAAGAACGATAATTTAGTCGGTACTTCTGGAAATGACACTATTGAAGGCTTAAACGGTAATGATACCCTTTCTGGGCTAGGTGGAAATGATCAATTATCAGGTGGTGCTGGAAGTGATAGCTTGTATGGTGGTGCAGGTAAAGATCAATTTGTCTTAGAGTATTTCGATGGTTCTC
>NZ_JAVRBM010000182.1:0-3810 GCF_034531255.1 Nostoc sp. ChiQUE01b
CAGGCTGGTTTTTTTCCTGAACCTTGGCCCTGCTTCATTCCACAACTCAATGTTTTCCAAATCACCCTCTCTAGTGCCTAATTTTTAAACACCTACCCTTGAAAGATTCCCCATTCCCCATTCCCCATGACTTCCGCTATTCTTAAGGCAGTTACGAGTTAGCTACAGAACATTGAACCAGACTACATCCAAATCCAGTTTAGAGGAATGGAGTCAGCGGTTGCTGGCAGCGATTTTTCTGGGTGGGCAAGTACTAGTTCACCTATTGAAAGGCAAAATCCATCGGCGCAACACTTTAGAACAAATGGCATCAGTTGGGCCAGATTCCCTATTTATTGCTCTATTTACCGCTATTTTCGTTGGCGCGGTGTTTACCATTCAGGTGGCGCGGGAATTTATCAACTTTGGCGCTGGAAACGTTATCGGCGGAGTGCTTTCTGTAGCGTTGACACGAGAACTCTCTCCCGTGTTGACAGCAGTAGTTTTGGCAGGACGAGTTGGTTCTGCCTTTGCAGCAGAAATCGGTACTATGCGAGTCTCAGAACAAATTGATGCCATGTTGATGTTGAGAACAGATCCAATTGATTACCTGGTTATCCCCCGCGTCCTTGCTTGCTGTTTCATGCTACCAATTTTAACCCTTCTGTCTTTGGTGACAGGGATGTTCGGAGGATTTATCATTGCGACCAATATCTACAACCTATCTGATACGGTATTTCTAGACTCAGCCCGTAACTTTCTTGGTCTCTGGGATATTTTTAGCGCCATGATTAAAGCCTTTTGTTTTGGCATTTTAATCGCTGTAATTGGTTGCAGTTGGGGGTTGACGACAACAGGAGGTGCTAAAGGAGTAGGACAGTCAACCACAACAGCTGTTGTGACTGCCTTGCTGATTATATTTGTTAGCAACTTCTTTCTTTCTTGGTTAATGTTTCAGGGGACTGGCAGTGCATTTATAGGGCTATAGAAGTTGAGAAGTGAGGAGTAGAGACGCGATTAATCACGTCTGTACAGGAGTTATGAGTTAAAACTCCTCACTCCTAACTCTTAACTTCTAACTCCTGACTCCTGACTCCTGACTCCTAAAATAGGAGAGATGCCTACTAAACAAAGCAGGATTTAAGACTGTGACCAGTTCATTTGCTTCTAACTCCACATCAACTGTGGAACTCAAGCCTAGTTACAATATACCCATAGTGTTGGTGATTGCCGCGATGCCAATACTGTTGGTACAGCCGTGGGTAGGCTCCGTTTTCACGCTGTTTGGTTTGTTTCTCATGTTTCAGGCGGTAACGGTGCGTTTGCAATTTACCGCCACCGACTTAGATATTTACAGAGGCGAAAAATTGATTCGGCGCTTTCCCTACCAGGAATGGCAAAACTGGCAGATATTTTGGAATAAAGTCCCCATTTTGTTTTACTTTAAAGAAATTAAAAGTATTCACTTTTTGCCGATTTTATTTGACCCCAACACCTTGAAAACTTGTTTAGAACAACGTTGTCCGCGTATTTAGTGCTGAGTGCCATCTGTGCTGAGTCGTTTTTATATAGACTCAGAACTCAGCACTCATGCTCAGGACTTTTATGGCAGGTCAATTGTAATATTTCTGAAAGCTATTTATTCGCGTCATCGGAATTACACTATTGTTTATGAACCCAGAGGCATCTCAAACCCCAGAACCAATTGATGAGCGGTTGCCAGAAAAACCAGAAGATAACAATGCAGTTGAACATTCAGTAAATCCATCAGTTGAGTCAGTGGTAGACACAAAAGCCGTGAGCTCATCAGAGGAGTACACAACTTTTGAGCCACTCATTTCCAATGCAGAAGTGGTAGATTCTACAGTAGAGCTAACAGAAAATTCAAATGGCGAGTTTGTAGTGCAGTTAGAAGCGGAAAATATCGCTCTGGGGTCTGAAATAGGATCGGGAAATTATTCATTATATGCAGAAGCAGAGCAGCGAGTGGCAGAGTTGCAAAGTGCTGAAGTAGCTCTCAAGTCAGAAATAGCCTTGCTGCAAGCTTCTTACGAAAAGCTTCAGACACAGGTGAGTGAAACTCAAACCTCACTGGGGCGACTCGTGCAAGAGTCGCTGGTGCAGTTAGAACAACGCAAACAAACCCTGCAAATTTCTGTAGAACAATTAGAACGCCGTCAAGAACGTATCCGCAACGAGATGCGAACTACTTTTGCTGGTACATCCCAAGATTTGGCAATTCGGGTGCAGGGTTTTAAAGACTATCTCACGGGTAGCTTACAGGATTTAGCCTCTGCCGCCGAGCAGTTGCAACTAACGCCAAGTGTGGTAGAACGAGAAAAACCATCTGTAAAAGAGGCTAAACCAGCTGAACCCCAACCTGGAATACCCCAATTTGCCCAACAGCAGTTTCAAGATACTACCAAGCAAATTCGCCGCCTAATTGACCAATACCGCAATAAACCAGATTACTACGGCCCACCGTGGCAACTACGCCGTACCTTTGAACCAATCCACGCTGAACGAATCTCCAACTGGTTTTTTACTCAAGGAGGAAGGGGTGGTTTGCGGACAATGGGTAGCCGCTTACAAAATATTCTGATTGCCTCAGCTGCAATTTCGATATTACACAAGCTGTATGGCGATCGCGTCCGTACTTTAGTCTTAGCTAATACACCAGAGCGATTAGGTGAATGGCGACGCGGCTTGCAAGACTGTCTGGGAATCGGTCGCCCAGATTTCGGCCCAGACCGAGGTGTGGTATTATTTGAGGCATCTGATGCTCTGGCTCAAAAAGCAGACCGATTGACGAAAGCCAATCAATTGCCTTTAATTATCATTGACGATTCTGAAGAACAAATCAGTTTGTCACTGCTGCAATTTCCACTGTGGTTAGCCTTTGCTCCTGACCCCAAAATAGTAAGAAACTATGATGATGACTTTTAATTAGTCATTTGTCATTTGTCATTGGTCATTGGTCAAGAGGTATTACTCTTGACTTTTTTAAATTTTAAATTTTGAATTGTATTATGGCTATTTGGTTAACTCTGTGCGGGGCAATTGTAGTTATAGCTTACCTGCTGGGTTCTTTTCCCACTGGCTACATTGCTGTGAAACAGTTAAAAGGTATTGATATTCGAGAAGTTGGTTCAGGTTCCACTGGCGCAACTAATGTACTAAGAACCTTGGGGAAAGGGCCAGGAGCATTGGTTTTAGTACTCGATTCCTTAAAGGGAGTATTAGCGATCGCTCTAGTTTATTGGTTGTTCAATTTTGAACCAATTCCAAATTATATCCCTCCAACGGTAGATGTACAACTGTGGCAACCGTGGGTGGTAACAATATCTGGGTTAGCTGCCATTCTGGGACATAGTAAATCAATTTTTTTGGGCTTTACTGGTGGTAAATCTGTTGCTATCAGCTTGGGGATTTTGTTGGCAATGAGTTGGCAGGTAGGTTTAGCAACAGCGGGTGTGTTTGCTATTGTTGTGGCAATATCACGGATTGTTTCTTTAAGTTCAATTGCAGGTGCGATCGCAGTTTCCATTTTCATGGTACTTTTGCATCAACCTTTACCCTATATTCTCTTTGGGATTGCCGGTGGGTTGTATGTGATTTTGCGCCATCGCGCTAATATTGAACGACTGTTTGCGGGAACGGAGCCAAAAATTGGGCAACCTGTAGCGACAGAACCCGAACAAACTGCATGATATCATGTCCGCATAATTAGTTATGATTTCCACAGTCATTGCACCCCACACGCCAGGTGCTTCAAGTCGGCAGAGCCGCCCAACGCACTGGCTCCCCTTAATCCCCTCCCCGCAAGCGGGG
>NZ_JAVRBM010000183.1:0-3789 GCF_034531255.1 Nostoc sp. ChiQUE01b
TTTTATTCTTCTACCACTTTTTTATGCCGTATTTATATTTCGGATAGGTCTATTGCCTATTCTCTACTTCGTCTTCTGGATAGAATAAGAATACCTTTAGCAAAAATTATAGTAGAAACAATGAATGTATCATTAACTCCAGAGCTTGAGCAGTTTATCCAAAGTCAGGTTGAAAGCGGTAAATACTCCTCGTCCGAAGAAGTGATTCTGGCAGCTATCAAGCAATTGGAAGTAAGAGAAAACATCTACAAGGGACGATTTGAGGAGTTACAACGCTCGATTATGATTGGTGTTGAAGCTTCCGAACGAGGAGAGCTTATTGATAGTGAAATAGTTTTCCAGCAACTGCAACAGAAGCTACAACAGCGCCGGGAACAGGCTAGTTAATGAGTAATATTTGCTCTTTTACTGTTCTGGCTAGTCGAGATATTGAGAGTATTATCGATTTTATTGCTGATAGCAATGGTTTGGATGCAGCGGATAGATTTCTCAATAAAATCAACGGTAAGTGTAATAATTTAGCAATGTTTCCCAGCATGGGGCATAAGCGGTCTGAGCTTTTACCTTCATTGCGGAGCTTTCCAGTTGATGATTATTTAATATTTTATCGCCCAATTGAAACCGGAATTTAAATTCTGCGAGTGGTTAGTGGCTATCGTGATTTAGATGCGCTTTTTGATCAGCCAGACGATGAGTGAATGTCATATTAGATGACCCACAAACCCAAACTTATCCCCAATGAAGGTAAAGAGGAGAGCAGGAGAAGAATAATTCCTAACTCCTAACTCCTAACTCTTAACTCTCTACTCCCCACTCCCTAACTCGTCTCCTGAATTTGCAAACGTACAGTGTGTTCAGTCGCACCACTAAGTTGCAATTCCATGATTTCACCACCCAGAGGTTCCAAGCAAGTCAGGAGCGATCGCAAGTTGGGTGTACTTGCACCAGTATCTACATATAATCGATCTGCTAAATTACCGATTCGTTTCCAAGTCATGTACAATTTAGCGATCGTTTGTTCAATTTGCGATGCTTGATTTACCAAATCAGCAGCAATGCTCAAACAGCCGACCCTTTGGGCTTCTTCTAAAGCTGTTTCAATATCAACATTTTCTTGTGTTAGCGCCTGAACTTGAGCCGCCCCTTTAAGATATTTAGCCAAGTTACGCGCTTCGGTAGTTACCTGTTTCAGGGTATCCACATCAGGATTGGCAGCTATTTCCTTTTGGATAAACTTTTGATGCGATTCTGGCAGTTTTTCCATTTCCTTCACCAGTGGGGCGATGTAGCGCGGGGGAAGGGTGTTATCGGCGGCTTTTTCTTTAACTGCTTCAGGTAATAAATCTGAGGACATGGCTGTCCATTCATCATTGAGTTGACGCACTTCCCGCCTAGTGATGCGATCGCCTTTTTGAGCGGCTTCACTCACCATCTGTTGCACTTCTGGGACTGCTTTGGAGGTTTCGACAAATGCCCGTTTGCTGAAGTTATTCACAGATCCGGGGTCAAGTTTACCGTCTTCAATCAGAGTATCAGCACTATTCGCCAATTGAATCCAAGAGTATGCTTGACTTTTGCTGATTTCCCGCTCTTTTAGCCATCGGAGAAAGCCAGTACCGCGTCCGTCACCACCCACTTTTTCTCTGTCGCGGATCGCCCGTAAAATTCGCCCCCGCCAGATTTCAGTTTGCAAATCAAAGCGATCGCATACCTGCCAAGCTATTTCTAGCTGCTGTTGAAAATCTGACTCTAGAATCTGTTCATCTTCTGGATCGGGCAGTTCAAAGCTGATATCGGCTGGCTGTTGTAAGGCAGCAGCAAGGTCGTTGATGGAGTCGGTATCTTGCACGATTGATGACTAACTAGTGGATGCGATCGGCTTATTATGCCACAATCTGTGGACTCTCACTTAAGGGGGAGTACGGTATTTTGAGTTACAACAAAGATAGTAAGAAGGGGTAAACCACCTTTGTAAAGTCTTTAATTAATCAGAGACAATAAAAATAAAACGATGAACCAGGTAGACTACCTCCGCATTAGCTTAATTGATCGCTGCAATTTTCGTTGTCAGTACTGTATGCCAGAAGGAGTAGAACTTGATTATATTCTCAAGCAACAGCTGTTAACTTATGAGGAACTACTCACCTTAATTCAAGAAGTATTTATTCCAGTAGGCTTTACCCGATTTCGGTTGACTGGGGGTGAACCTTTATTGCGTCCACGTGTGGTGGATTTGGTCAGGGCGATCGCAACTTTACCCCAAACTCAAGACCTCTCAATGACCACTAACGGGTTTTTGCTGGCTCCGATGGCACAAAACCTTTACAATGCTGGTTTGCGACGGATTAATATTAGTCTGGACTCTCTCGATCCCGACATTTTTGATCAAATTATTGGTAATCAGGGGCGTTCTCGTTGGCAACAAGTTTGGCAGGGGATTCAAGCTGCCCATCAAGTCGGATTCGACCCCCTGAAGCTGAATGTGGTGGTGATTCCTGGCGTTAACGACCACGAAGTTTTAGATTTAGCTGCCCTGACAATTGAGAAACAGTGGCACGTTCGATTTATTGAATTTATGCCCATTGGTAATATGCATTTATTTGGCGATCGCGGTTGGGTATCTTCAGCTGATTTACGAGAACGTATTCGCGATCGCTGGGGCTTGACAGAATCACAAGTTCGTGGTGCTGGCCCTGCTGATGTCTTTCAAATTCCTGGTGCGAAGGGGACACTAGGATTTATTAGTCAAATGTCGGAATGTTTTTGCGATCGTTGTAACCGGATGCGCCTGAGTGCCGATGGCTGGCTGCGTCCCTGTTTATTGAATGAAACTGGTCAAATAGATTTAAAAACTGCTCTACGTTCTGGTGTCAGCACCGCTCAATTACAAGACCAGGTTAGACATTTACTCAAAATCAAGCCAGAAATTAACTTTAAACAACGTGATTCTGGTAATTTAGGTACATATACCCGCACCATGTCACAAATTGGCGGATGAAAATAGTTATGAGTTTAAGGTACTTTACTTTTTACTGCTTACTCTGGAGGTGTAAACTGTGCAAATAGCTCTGCCGCTGTCAGGTTTTTGGTAGAGTTAGCAAAACAGTAATATTCAGGCTTTTCATCAATGAATACCTGATGGTCAAAAACAAGACCTTCACAGTTATCGAATAGTCCAACAGGCATAAAGTACTGATTATTTTGTTTAAATTTGTAAAATAGATGACTACCGCACTGATTACAGAATCCACGCTCTGCCCATTCTGAAGATTGATAAACTGTTATATTCTCTTCACCAGAGAAATTAACATCACTTTTACACTCAACTACTAATAAAGGCCCTCCACCCCAATTACGACACATGCTACAATGACACGCTCCCACCTGATTACTCATACTGGTTGTGGAGACACTTACCGCTCCACACAGACAGCTACCTTTTGCAATGCTCAAATTAGACATATTTTTTTCTCCAATCCAATCTCAGATTAAAAGTGTTGGCATTATTTAGTCTACAGGCTAATATGATTAATCTAACCGCTTCACAGGCGCTGATTAAAATCAGCATTAATATTACTCTCTAAGTACAGGTCATCATAAAAAAGGTGCGGAAATTAAGCTGCGATCGCACCCTTGATTCATCAATCAGTTGTTGGAGAATCACCCACTCTTCATTGCTCAGGTTTTGTAGGGACAGCCCTGATAGATTCAGTTCTCATGTTTGCTCATTTCCATGTAAGTAAGTCGGCGCGAAAAAACTAAACTATGTAAAGATAAATAAATACGGAG
>NZ_JAVRBM010000184.1:0-3725 GCF_034531255.1 Nostoc sp. ChiQUE01b
ATACATTGTCGCAGTTTTTGATCCCATTTTTTCAGATTTTGTGAGAAATCCGCGACTAAGCGTCGCATACCCCCTAATTCCCGCATCGAGTTGAAGTAACCGACCAACGTCATCCAGGGGTCAGCACGATTTCCGTATTGTTTGTTTTCATACAGGTCTTGAGAAGCAGCAAGAATAGCAACATAAACTCGAATTAATGCAGCTTTTAGCCGTCGCCCTGTGGCACAAATACCGACATAGCGCCGTCCTGGATTAGTCTCATTTGGTTTCCTCTGGCGTGAGAAGAAATTATCTTCCACATCTAAGCCTTGGGGTGGAAAAACCTGTACTTTCCGCAGAAATAGGTTGTGCATCTGAGTTTCTGCTTGACGTATTGTTGCAGTAGAAGCTATGACTTTGGGGCGAACCTTTTTACCATCGACTTCCCAAGAGGAGAGTTGGTCTACTGCGGTTTCATAAAGTCCTACTAATGTACCGAGGGGGCCGCTAATCAAGTGCAACTCATCTTGGATGATTAAGTCAGGTGGGCGTAGGGGGTTGCTGTGAATTGTTTTAGCACCGGGTAAATACGCAGTTTTTTTATGTGAATTAGTATCTTCAATATCTGATGTCCGAAAACCATGCCGTTCGCAGTAACCATCTACTTGCCCAAATAGCATTTGAATTTCGCCTTTCCAAGGCATTTGGGCAAATTTATCTACCGTAGCAATCAACAGCGTGGGTAAACGACGGTAGATTTCTTCATCAACTACAAGAATGGGTAAACCTTCGGTTGAAGATTGTTTTTTACTAAACAGACAACGCCCCAAAGAGTCGCCGCAGTAAATTAGAGTACGGGCGCGACCTTTACTAAAAGATTCGACTTCAATGTTTTTACCTGGGTCGATTTTAGAACCACACCACGGGCAATTTGTGAGTTGATGAGGGGAACCGCTAGCACTTTGCTGATACTGTCCTCGCGCTTGTTTGCAAAATTCTTCGCTTTGGTCGGTGTGGTTGGGGGTAGTGCGCTGACCTACCCACAACCCAATACGGAATGGTTCTTTCCCCCATTTAGCCGGGTTGTCTCGACGGATAGATTCGCAAGCACAAATTAAGGCAGTGGCGCGTTGAAATTGTTGTAGCGTAAGCAGGCGTAGGGTGTAGCGCATGAGGACTGCAACGCCATATTCTCCAGAACGTCCCGAAATTACTCCTTGTAACCTCCGCAAGCCGATGGTGTAGGCGGTCAAACCCAGGTAAGCTTCGGTTTTACCACCACCAGTGGGGAACCAGAGTAAGTCTGCAACAGCATCGGTTTCGTGACTACGATCGCAATGGTGTAAGTCGGTTATGCTGGGTAAATTCAGCAAAATAAACGCTAATTGAAAGGGAAACCAGGTCGGATTAGGGATTTCGTCTTCTGGTTCAGGCGTTTTACCTTGGCGTACCTGTTCTGAGGAAATAGAATGAACACGCTGCAAGTGCATGGCTTGATTCATAAATCGGAAAGCTTCGGCTGCTTCCGGGTTGGTTTGCAGCAGCGTTAAACCTGACTGAATGCGTTGAAGAGTGCGATCGCAATTTTTAATTGCATCCTCGGCTACATCTTGGTAATCTGTCAATCCTTCATTAGGATTAGAAATCCGTTGTGCTTGTTGTTGAATCCAAACTGCGTAAGCTGTTACCAGAGGATTTAGCTTACTGATAAAATCTGCGGTTGGAGTTTGTGCCAGTTCTTTCATATCCAAAACCAATCCCGCCAATTCAGGAATTTCATCTGCTTGGGGTGGAGAGGTTTTGGGAACTTCGTAGACAGGTACAACGTTGGTAGATAGTTTAACAGCACATTCTGTAGTATTTTGTGCTGTTTCGGCGTGGACGCTTACCCCATGACCAATGGCGAACTCTACCTGTTTGCGATAAAGCATTGCCATTGCTTTTTCTTCAGCATAAATTACCGGGTCAAGCTTACCAGCCTGACGCGGTTTGTGTCGCTTGAGAAAAATATCAAGATGTTGAGAATCTGCTGATTGTACGCTTAATTCTGGTTGAAATAACCACGCTTCATCACGTAACTTAGCGGGTTCTTTTTGCCCGTTAATTAAAAACAGGCTAACAATCCAATCTCCGTTACTTTGTTGGCGAATTTTGCCTTGTACTTGCACTTGGGGATATTCTGAATGCACCGTCCATCTAGGAATTTCTCCCTCAATTAGAGGAATGGGAGGTGAATTTCCGAGAATTTGTTGGCGCTTCCACACCATTTTTGGTGTATCATCTTTTTTGGTAATCGTTTCGCTTTTAGTGCGTTTATATTGTCCCCAACCTGCATTAATTTGCAATACTTTGGCTGCACCACTAACACAAAAAGTCATCCCAAAAGATGAGGGAAACATCGTTTCAGCAGGTGGTACACTAACCTCAGTTGTGCCTTCCTCGACAGTACCTTTACCAACTACAGCCAATTCATCAAGAAGTTCTGGTTGTTGATAGTCAACTTCTCTAAATAATTGGTCTTGCACTTCGTCGGCCACAACCGATTTATTTACAGTCTCAGCACTGATGCGGCGTTGTTGTGGTGCGAGTAACCCTACAAGATAGCGATCGCTTACACTATCCTCATCTACTTCTTCTTCCTTACCACCCGCAGGCCCAAGTAAATCTGCCAATACTGCTTTTTCTAATTCATCACGGATTTTATAAGGTGTGGGTAACTGCGATTCTAGAATTTTACTAGTTTCATCAGCTTTTACTTCTAGCTTTTCCTCAACAAGTGGATCAATCGCAAGTATAAATTTTTCTTCTAATAATTGACCTTCGTTTGTTGAAGGTATAAATTGCGTTTCTAATGGTTTTCTCTGTTCCCAAAGTTGGGGAGTTACTTTAGTTTCTAGCGGCTTTTTCTTAGAACGCGATTTTTTAACTTTAGGCTTCTGTTTGTTAAAGAAATTGATGATATCAGTAGCAATCTTCTCTGCAATATCTCCATTTATTAACCAATCAGCATCTTCTACTTGATCGATTCCGTCCAGCAAAACCACAAGCTGAGACTCTGGTGCAGACACAACCGCACTCCAATCAAGCTGAATGTTATGTTCCCGCAGTTGTTTATTGATATTTAGTAAATCTAATTCACCTGGAAGTACAGAAGGAAGCTTAATAATTTCCATATTGCTGATAAAAGTATATATAGTTAGCCTAAATTATGCGTGTAAACTTCTTTCTTACTCCCTTCTCCCCTAGAGAGAAGGGTTGGGGATGAGGGCAAATTTCGCAATTCAGCAATGCCATTTTTCTTTCTTATTCCCTATTACCCAGATTCCACAATTGAAAATCAAATTTTTCCAAGAGGAGAGAAGAGTTACTTGCAGGAACAATAACCAACAATGCCCGCATAGCGCGAGTCATACCAACAAATAGAGTCCGGCGATCGCGTACTAAAATTTCTGTAATTTCATCCTCCGGTGTACCTTTGGGAATTGTTGGATAGGTTGCATCCAAAAATCCTGCGATCGCTACAATGGGAAATTCTAACCCCTTCGCAGCTTTAAGCGTAATAACTTTAACACCTTGTTTATTTAAGTCCAAGTCTTTGCTAGACATGAAATGCGCTTCTAACCCTAAGTATGAAAGTTGACCAGCTATTTTTGTACCAGCACTTTCTGTCGGCACAATTACGGCACAAGCGTTAACGCGGATTTCTCACAAAATCTGAAAAAATGGGATCAAAAACTGCGACAATG
>NZ_JAVRBM010000185.1:0-3557 GCF_034531255.1 Nostoc sp. ChiQUE01b
TCTCCGTATTTATTTATCTTTACATAGTTTAGTTTTTTCGCGCCGACTTACTTATCTTGAAAATAGGGAATGGGGAGTAGGGAATAGAAATTTTCATTGCTCCTTGTGAGCGCAGATCGTGGAGTCTCTTGATATGACTAAATGTTAGTTTAGTAAAGATTTACGTAGAATTGTAGCTTTTTATTATATAGAATTAGGTTGACCTAGTTATCATCGTGAGGCTTGGGAGTTAATCTCGCAAGCATCTGTAGGTAAAGAAAGTTGTGTTCGATCGCCTGTTCAATTTTGAGAAGCAGGTTTTTGATCTATTCTGGAAGAAATAGCCATCTAAAAGGCGCGGAGAATCATGGTTGTGAAGTTGCAGCGACCAATTTTAGTGGGAGGATTGGGACTGTCCTTTTCTCTGTGGATGTTGGACAGTTGGCACGATTCTATAGTGCAGGTGGGTGAGTTCGGTTTGTTGAGTGCCTTAGCTGTAGGCGGTGGTTTGTGGTTATTCCAGCAAAATCGCCCCAAAGACAGTTTAAAGCAGCTAGATGGTATGGTGGTAGATCGGGCGACTGTGGAAAGTGCGATCACTAAAACTGAAACTGTAATTAACCAACTAGCACAAGAAGCAGAAAACCATCCAGCTTTAAAGACACTCAGAGAACAAGTTGCCCAATTGTTGGTGGAATTAGACAGGCAAAAAATTAAAGTAGCTGTGACTGGCGGGAAATCCGTAGGTAAAAGCACTTTAATTCAAGTGCTAGAGCAAAATCTAGAGACACAAAATTTCGTGTCTTTAGAAGAAACAGCACCTTTATTTAGAGAAGCAGGCGAAAATTCAGATGCGGCTATTTTGGCAGAAGTAGCAAAATCTGATTTTGTTCTATTCTTGACAAATGGTGATTTGACAGACTCAGAATTTCAAACCTTACAGCAGCTAAAGGCAGCAAATCAGCCTAATATGCTGGTTTTCAACAAACAAGACCAGTATTTAACCGATGAAAGCGCCAACATTTTGCTGTCATTAAAACAGCGGATGCAGGGAAATGTAGTTGCAACTGCGGCCTCTCCCATTGCCATTAAAGTCCGAAAGCATGAGGCTGATGGTTCTGTGCAAGAGTGGATGGAGCAACCAGCAGCAGATATCCAGCAGTTAACTCAGCAGTTGGGTGAAGTTCTGGCACAGCAAAGACAACGGCTAGTTTGGGTGACAACCATAAGGAAAGCCGAATTGTTGAAAGCTGAGGCGAAAAATTGGCTCAATGGAACCAGACGCGATCGCGCTACCCCAATTATTGAACAATATCAGTGGATAGCTGCTGCCGCTGCCTTTGCTAATCCAGTACCAGCCTTTGATATTCTGGCAACTGCGGCAATTAATGCTCAAATGGTAATGGATTTGGGTAATATCTATCAGCAAAAATTTTCCCTAGAACAGGCACAAACCGTAGCTGGAACAATGGGAAGTTTAATGCTGAAATTGGGTTTAGTTGAACTTTCTACAAAGGCGATTAGTACTGTTCTGAAAAGTAATGCCGTTACTTTTATTGCTGGTGGCGTAGTGCAGGGAGTAAGTGCGGCTTATCTGACTAGAGTCGCAGGGTTAAGTCTGGTTGAGTATTTCCAACAGCAGGAAATAACGATAGATTCTGGAACTGGTTTAAATTTGGAGAATTTGCGGCAAACCTTGCAAAAGGTATTTCAGCAAAATCAACAGATTGGTTTTTTACAGGGGTTTGTTAAGCAAGGCATGAAACGTTTGTTGCCAGAGGTGCAGCAGGTTGAATTAGTTGGTGTTGAGAAGTTTGTGGGTTAAGTTCACTCAGAGGCGCAGAGTTTTTCTTTGCGCCTTTGTATTAGGCTGAAAAATATGGTAATCGTTGCGACTACTGTTTTGAGGATAGGTAAATCATGAAAACGCCTTATCTTACAAACCCAGAAGGTGTTTTTAACAAAGATTTGTTAGAAACTATTGACATAAATGAGCTTCAAAACCTAGTTATTCAAACTAGACACAGGTTGGAAGAACGTATTAGTTCTCAATCTCCAGCTACTTCAATGTTTGTACAAATAACTCATTTGGCAGCTGAAGCTGAAGCGGCTAATGAATTATCAATAAAATCTCATAAATTCCAAGAAGCAAGTAATCTAGCTTTCAAACTGGCACAAGAGTATCAGGAAAATAACCTAAATACAGTTTTTGAATTATTAAAAAATTATTCATATTTATTACAAATAAATAAAAAGTTTTCTCTGGCGTTATATTACTTAAATTTAGCCAAGGAAGCTAAAACTAACAATAACAAAGCAACACAATACAAAAACTATACTGAAGCCTTCAAATTACTCACAGAAGTTGTCACAAATTATTGGAGGCTTTGCCCGACCTACGTCCGTTGGATGCTAGATATCTCAGCTAACAAACTGCTTGTAGATCAAGAACTGGGGCAAAAAAAAGTATTGTCTGAAATGAAGTTTTGGTTTCAGATGCTTTTACCTTCAATCAAAAGTTGTAAAAACTTAGTTGCTAATTACAAAAAGGCAAAAAGAGAGTACATACGTTCTGTATTAATTAACGTAGAAGTATATCCAGATTTATATTCTCCTTTAGCAGAAAATATTAATTCTATAAAAGAACATGGTTTAACCCTCAATGATGTTATTTCCGCACATAAATATGCATACCGGGATACGAAATTTCCTCAATTGCAAGCCGTTCTATATGAAGCAATAGAAGAAACTATACAAATGATGAAAATGGGTGTAGATATTAGCGATCCATTAGTAATTACACCTGTGGGATGGATAGCACAAAAATACCCAGAAATTTCTGAATATTGTAATCAAATTCTCACAGAATTAGTAGAAAAGCAATTCAATAATCCTTTGTTAGAAATTGAGGATCAAACAATGACAGGTGAGTTTTAACAAAACAATATACCAAGCATGAACTGGGAAGAATTAAAGGGTGAGGGAGATGTCGCAGTCCAAAAGATTTATGAGGGATTAGAAAAAAGAGGTATTAATGTGGGAAAGTCAATTATGAGCCAGTTTGGTACTGATGAAGACATTCCCGTGTATGATAGTTTAGATAATAAGTTGTTTTGGATATCTGTAAAAAGTGTGCCTGGAAACACTACAGATCCTAAGAAATTGCCACCAGGTTATAAAGGATGGATGTGTGGCGAAGTAGAGAGTAAACAGTGGATATATCCACCTACAGTAATTATTTGGTATTGTTTAAAGTCTAATGTAGCTTGGGGAGCAATAACACCAAAACGTCCTAGTACTGAGTGGTTTATTTATCCTGATAGGCATGGCATTATAAAAGATCAGCGTAAAAGTTATCTATCAGGTAAAACTCATTACATATATCCATCTTATTGTGTGCCAGTTGAAAGAATAATCAATAAAAACCAAGTTATTGAATATATTAAACAATTATCTAGCCTTTAATTGAGAATGCGCGATCGCCTTTATATTTTCTCCTTTTTTGCTGGTTAAGGTTTCCTAGATTTAACGTGAGTTCGACGGAACTAAAAAATGGCAGGAGGTAGTGCAGGCAAATC
>NZ_JAVRBM010000186.1:0-3533 GCF_034531255.1 Nostoc sp. ChiQUE01b
ACAATGGTAATTATTCAGTTGAGCGTTTTATATTTAATCATGTCTAGCTACTTAACTACCTGGAACTGTGTCCCAAATTGTGGATGGTCACGCCAGAAACCAGTTAGCTGTAGAATTTGACCTGGCTGAATATTGGCAAAGCTGCCTACGATTGTGGTTAAGTCAGTGGCTCTGGCGCGGGTTAAGCGTGCTACGCTGTAGCCTGACTCCTGGGAATAAAAGGTGAGTCTTTCAACTACTCCAGTAATGGTTTCATGTTGGAGAGAAGCATTAACTTGCTGTTGGGAGTGGGCTGGGGGAGTGGACATTGCTTATTTAAAAATGCCGCACATTATTATAAGCCTGCAATTCCATCAACTATAGTACATAGATACTAAGATGTATAGTTTTGCCGGATGTTTCTATAATAAATCTCTAGCCATCCATGAAAGCCCTTATCCACCAGACACTGTGCGAACGGGCTTTCATCCCCAAAAATATAAGAGTGTACAAACTCTCCTACCTAATTTGGAAGAGAGGTTTTATTTTTGGGATCTCTCTATAAATCAAACTGTAAGCTGCTTTGCTAAATGACCCAAAACATTTTGGGTCATTTTTCTTGTAAAAATTCTTCTATTTTAACTAGCAAGCTTTCCGCTTCTTGGAGCTGATATGGATCTTTTTCAATATTTTTCAGAGATTTTTTGAATTGTTTGTAAGCACTATCTAATCTAGTTCGGATAGGGTTTTCTGAACTTGGTTTAAGAGCTTTAACCCTTTTTTTTATTTCAATAAGTGAAAGATTGTTGGCAATTGCTTCCCATAAAAGTTCTTGCCTGATACCAGGGTCGTCAATTTTTGCAATCTCTAGTCCTTTGGTGTATTCAATTTTTCCTTGACGAACAGCTGACAGAATTTCTTGAGGTTTTTTTAATAAGGGAAGCCTAGTTTTGACAAAAGATTCCCAGGTAATTCCACCACAAAATGCAAAAACTGCTTGAATTTTGTCAAACTGAGGATGATCTAAAACGTTTTGGAGACCTGAGCGACGTTTGAGATTATCTATTTGATACAGCAGACTTATAGCTTCTTCAACAGTTGCTTCAATTGCTAAAGAAAGGAGTTTCAAAGTACCATCTAAATCTTCTAAGGCACTAAAATCTTGACGATTTTTGTTTTCTGCAAGTGATGCTTTGAAAGCTTCAAGGTTATTCCAGTTAAAGATTCTGACAGGAAGTGGATCTATTTCTGCAAACTCAGAACCATGATAGCGGCGTTTCCCAGCAACAAGTTCATATTCATCAGGCAACGTATTGCTTAGTGGACGAACCCATAATGGAGAGTGAATACCATTCGGTTTCAGGTCATTTAGCGCCCAAGCTTTTAGTTCATCCTGGTCATAGTAGTAGCGCACAGGCTGTCCACCTGGCACAAAACTGAAAGTTAGATGAATTTTACTACGGGGTATCCAAACTACTCCTGAATCCTTGCCTGATTCATTGGTAATTATCTCGCTCTCGTCCGTATCAGGAGTAAAGCTTAAAATCTGTTTTAGGTTAGCAAGTCTTTGATCGGTTCCAGCTTTGCTAGTTCCTTCCAATCTTCCCATGCTTTTTTTCCTCCTCTTTTAATTTCATAAATTGGCTTCCCCTCGGCAGATGCATGTTCATAAACTTTCAAGCGTTGAATCCCTTGTTCTAACACAGGTAAACCTTGTTCTCTAAGCGTATGAAAAGCTATTTCCCCATCCGGCTCTGATGATGGAGGTACAACAGTTAACAAAACAGAATATTTAGTTTTTGGTGGAAAACTTTGAACCATCATGTTTAAAGCACTCATTGAGAGAGCAGAAGGAGTTGTAATAGCTAAAAGCAAATCACATCCATCAACTAGCTCTTTAATCTCAGCAGAACTTGGTCGCGCAGGAGTGTCAATGACAATAAAATCAAAGTTCTCTTTTGCCATTATTCGGTTAGCTGTATTTTCTGTAGCAACTTGAAAGGGTAGATAGCCGCGAGATCCCCAAACGGATGCTGAACGATTAGGATCATAATCAATGAGCAAAACTTTATATCCTTTCTGTGCAAACAGGCAAGCCAGACACACTGCTGAGGTAGTTTTGCCCACACCCCCTTTAAAGGCAGTCAGTGTTACAAATTTGGTCGCCAAAATTCTGTTTCCGTTACTTGTGATTGAATTGCATTCTACCTTGCTCTAGTGGAGTTGTTTACTTAATTAAAGATTTTATAGATATTTGTACTGCTGACCCAAAACGTTTTGGGTCATTCAATATACAACTTCAATAACTGGAGTCAAGTAGAAGCCTGGCGATATTAAGTAATGCCACAGCCTTCAAAATAGATAAATTGACAGTTAAAATACGATTGTTCCACAGTTTGGGTAAATTTAATTAAACACAAATGTCAATGAAATCTATCCAACGTTCATCCAAGCCACAATTACCACAGCCAAAATCCAACAACCTAAGCCGAAAGACTGAACTTGTTGCTTACCCAGCAGTAGAGCACCCCCCAGTTACACTTCAGGTAGACCCAACCCCCAGTGATGAGTCACCGTCAGTAGAGCAGCAAGCCCAATGACGCTTATAACCATCAAATCGTTGGCTTTTACTTTTACGCCCGTGCCTCATTTCATCATCCTCAATGGAGATGCGTCGTTCTTTGGCAACACCAGAGGTTAGTTTAATTTCTTCACAATCAATACAATCCAGCACTAACTGCCAACGTCTATCCATGATCAATGCTTCAATCGCTTCCGCATCAGAGGCTCCTGTATAAGCTTGTAAAATTGTTGCCAATGCCAGTTGTGCTGGTGGCACTGGCGGATGTCCTTTGGCAGAATCTGCGTACAGCTTGTTCAGTTCCTCTTGAAATTGCGAATCAAATATTTGATGGCGGTATTGCCGCAAGAACGTAAATTGTGTTTATGGGGAGAACCACCAACATATTCAGGACGTGGGAAACCACGAGTACACGGAGATAAATTTCAGATCAACGATACCTGTACCTGGTCAGAACCGAGCCAAACAATTGAACAAGAAGATGCCAAACTCGCTAGAGGGAGAATTCGTGTTTGGACAAGAAAGCATTTTCGTCTTTCCCCAGATCATCCGATGTCAATCATACTGGTCGAGAGGTTACCTGAAGATGGCTCTTTACGAGTTAATAAACCAATGTCAGTAGACCGAAAAGTTTTGCGATCGCTCTGTGATCGATACCTGTATTCTTATTGTTGTCTAAAAAACTGTAATTTTTGATACGCTTTTTGAAAAAGTCATTTGTAAACATAGCATAAGTAAAACTAATATATTAACCAAAAAGTTAAGGGCAGCTCTCGCAGCAGAAGTATGTCCTGGTGCTGTGTCTGGGAATTTTTGTAAAGTATTGGAGTGAAGAAGCAAAATTTTTGACGATTAAGATTATTTGGTTTGACTATGACTTCAAATATGCCAGTTTTAACTGATAGTAAAACCTTGAACGTCACTTTTCAAGTTTGGATCGTTTGTACCTATAAAAACGGCAAAAGGCGAGCGC
>NZ_JAVRBM010000187.1:0-3190 GCF_034531255.1 Nostoc sp. ChiQUE01b
TTACCACGCCCCAATAACCCGCTTTACCTCTCAAGTCTGGGTTATCCTTTGGCAAAAGAATGCATATTTCACCAATATGGTAAGGATTGGGTACTTTCGTCCTTTCGCGTATCCTATCTACAACATCTTTTACTATCCGACCAGAGGGAATCTTATTGCCAGCTTGCTCTACTGCCTGCTGCCAGACATCCGCTTGCACAGATGCTTCCAACTCAGCTTTCGCCAAAAAGCGCAATTGTCGTTCGTTGGTCGGCATTGGAATTTGCCGACCAATGGTCGGCAAAAACTTTTGAAGATTCTCATAAACCACAGTCGCTGAAATCTTCAAGTACGCCGCGTCACGACTATAATTGAAGCGTTCGCGGCAGTATTCTTCAAAAGTCCGGTGCGTGGAACGGTACAGCCGTCTGTCCCTCAACTCCATCAACGCCTGACCTGCTGACAAAAATGCCCTTTCTACCTGACGTTCCAATTGCAAGCGTAAGCTTTGTTCTTCCTCGGTCAACTCTGTAACTTCAACAGCAGTCACCGTAATCGTTGCTGAGGCTAGGTTGTCTTGGCCAGAAGTATTTTCGGGAGCAGAGTCGGTTGCTGGCTTTGGTTCACCAGATGCCAGAGGGATAACTTTCTTGCGTCTAGATGGTGGTTTGTTCATTGCCCAACCTCTAGGCTGACAGCAGTCGAACAAATATTGAATTGTGTCATCATGAAATATAGTGTTTTTATTTATGCCCCCATCCTTTAAACAGGTTGGGGTTTTCATTGCTTTTTATATTTTGCACCGATGGAAGAATACTTTGACGAAAATCAGTCCAATACCACAGTTAACAAGAAAGACTTCAGTTGTCAGGAGCCTGAATTCAATTCTGATTTCTGACTTCTGCCAACTGAATTCAATTTCAGCTTATTCTAGAAAATACCCTCTTCAGCACATGGGTAAAACAACGGCTAATGCTTGATTATTTAACGGCGGGTATTACATTTTGGATGACTTTATTTGGAGTACAAGAGTCGTTGTTAGAATTTCGCCTGGGTTATCTCGGTCGCTACTGGTTTCTTGCCATTAGTGCTAGCGTACTCCTTCCAGCAAGGCAGAGATACCCCTGGCACAGCATTTGGTGAAGATAGGTACTGCGGAATTGGCGCTATATGTTGAGCTACTTACAAAATTAATAATTTTGTAATTGTTGTCTAGTTCTGTCATTTTTGAGCATGAACATAGTCTACAAAGTAAAATTTAGGAACAAGCCAAAATTTGAGCCAAGTGTAAGCTGCTAAACTTAATAGTGCTGTAATAATTAGCGTTAAACCAAGCTTGACTCGAAGCGGATCTGGGAGGATAGCAACTCCTGAAATAGTAATAGCAGAGTATGCCAACAGTACCACTTGCAAACGCTGGATCAGCCTTAGCGCCCCTCGGCAGCTACTACAGTGCTGAGTATGTTGTTTGTAGCGATCAAGCAGTACAGTCCGACTGTCATTAATATTTGAGTTTTGTAAGAAATTAATTCCAACTTCATTCCACGGTAAATCCCCATTACAATACTTTTCAAACCAATTCCTAAACTCAATCACTAAACGATCTGCACTTGTAGGTAGCTTGTAGGCAGTTTTCCAGCTTTCAACTAACTTTTTTTGTTGAAAAAAACGCTCTTGCTGATGTAGAAGAATCATATCTCCATCAAGAAGTGGATTCCGAATTATGATGTGTTCTAACCAACGAGGTAATAAACTATAGATTGTTTTAGCAAAATTAATAGGAAATTGAGCCACTATTCTTGATCTGCCTGGAGACACTGGAATACAGTAAGTGACAATTCCTAACTGCTTTCCAGAACCAACACTAATTGCATATTCTAAGCGGCAAGGTGGTTCAAAAGTAATTGTTGTTCGTCCTGAGCTTCTTTCAATAACTGCTTCAATTAAATTTACTGTTGATTTCTTAATATTAATAGGTATAGGTACTCCTTGCTCTCGAATGCCTTGCACTTTATGATGTGCAAAAGGAACATGACTTGGATCTGCCACATTTTCAACAAGAGTTTGCCAATCATATTCTAAGTCGCGTACAAAAGAATCCCAAACAAAACCTTTGCTAGCATCTACTTGAGGTGACAGAGGTAATGGCGTAGTTGCAGCCTGTTCTGCTGATCTAGCATCTGGCCAAACCCAAAGTAAATCATTTTGCTGACGAACAGGGAATGTAACTGCACAGAAGTTTTTTTGATTCCTAGTAATAATTTCTGGATCTTCTGCTTGGGGAATATATGTACAAACTCCTTGAGCTTGAAATTAAGTCCAATACGATTAACATTACAAACAACGGAGGCGTTACCGCAACCACTACTGCCGGACAGGGTGGTGATATTAATATTACCTCAAATAATATTTTTATACGCAATGGAATTATCTCCACAACTGCTGGTCAGCAAGACACAAATGGTGATGGTGGCAACATCAATATCAACACAAATATCCTAGTTCTTGCGGAAAACAGTAGCATCACAGCTAACGCTTTTAAAGGACGAGGCGGAAATATCCTGATAAATGCTCGTGGATTATTTTTCTCTCCCAACAGTAAAATTACAGCTAGTTCACAATTCGGATTGAATGGTGACGTTCAGATCAACGGCTTTTATGTTGACCCTAATGGCATTGAGTCCGTACCAGAAAGACTTGCACAAAGTCCAAAAGTTGCATCAGCTTGCCAGGGACAGTCAGACGTGGCAGAAAGTGAATTTGTTATGAGTGGCGTGGACAGATTACCTCTGAGTCCTAACGATGTACCACCCATCAAACCAACTTGGCAAGATAATTTTGTTTCTACTCAGGTCAACAATAATTCAGAGGAGCCAAAATTGCAAAAACAAGCAACACAAATTGTAGAAGCTCAAGGTTGGGTGCAAGACTCTTACGGGAATGTGACCTTAACGGCAGAAGCAAATTCAGCAACACCTTATGCTGCGTCGTTCGCTAGCTTATGTTCTGAAGAAAATGTGTCAAAAAGTACTATAACAACCCATGCCCAGCAATGATTAAACGCCGAAAGTGGTTTAAGTATGTATTTTCAAGCATTCTAGGGTTATTAACAGTTGTAGGCAAGCCATCCATTATCGCTGCTCAAGCTGTAAATAAAACGTGAGTTCGACGGAACTAAAAAATGGCAGGAGGTAGTGCAGGCAAATCTTTT
>NZ_JAVRBM010000188.1:0-3066 GCF_034531255.1 Nostoc sp. ChiQUE01b
TTGTTATTTCGGCGTACCCATTTGTTATTTCGGCGTACCCATTTGTTATTTCGGCGTACCCATTTGTTATTTCGGCGTACTCATTTGTTATTTTGGCGTATCCATAACGCACCCTACGATGGCAAACACCTGCTTCCTGTTCTGCATCTCAGTGAAGTATGATATCATGTCCGGTTAATCAACCTGAGTAAAAAATGTTCGTAGTCAGGACTGAAGTCCTGATTTTTTTCACATAGGGTCTCGTAGAGAGGACTTTAGTCCTCACTACTAACCAAAGTTTTTATTATGGGGATATTACTGGATATGATATGAAATATGCAAAAACTTCAACTTGCAAAGCGAGTAATTAGATTTGCGGTAACTCCCGTAGTCCTATTTACTCTTGCTGTTTTCCTGACTATTATCCCTAGCACATTTGCTAAACAACAAAAGATAAATTCACCAAACGGGTTTCATATTCCAGTCAATAAACCCCCAGCCACAACACCACAGCAACTTCTTGAACAAGGAGAAGCACTTTATCAAACTGGGCGCTTTCCTGAAGCCGTAATTATTTTACAACAAGCTGTCCGTACCTATCAACGAGAAAGCAATAACCTTGCACAAGCCGCAGCGCTGACTAACCTCTCTCTTGTATACCAGCAACTCGGCTCGTGGAAAGAAGCTTATGTAACTATTGACAATAGCTTAAATTTACTTGCCTGGGATGAGATAAATCAAAAGTTAAATGTCAACAATCCAAAATCTGAATTGTTAGAAATTCTGGCACAAACTCTAAATATTCAGGGGGAATTGCAACTAGCACAGGGACAAACTGATGCATCTTTTCAAACATCACAACAAGCAGAGCAAATCTGGAAGAAATTAGGTGATACTGCTGGAGTAACGCGCAGCCGGATTAACCAAGCACAAGCCCTACGAGTTGATGGTTTTTACCGCCGTAGCTTGGATATATTGGAGGAAGTGTCCAAACAGTTACAAGCTCAACCTGACTCTATTGTAAAAGTAATAGCTTTGCGATCGCTTGGTAATGTTTTACAACAATTAGGCGAACTAGAGTCATCCCAGACAAACTTACGACAAAGCTTAGAAATCGCTCAACGTCTGCAACTAGCTCTAGAAATTAGTTTGACGGAATTTAGTCTCGGTAATACTGCTAGGTCGTTAGGTAATATTAAAGATGCGATCGCTCATTATGAAAACGCTGCCAAAATTGCACCAAATCCTCTGGCCAAAGTTCAAGCCCTGATTAATCAGCTGAGTTTGCTGGTCGAAAACCAACGCATCACCCAAGCAAAGTCATTAATACCCACAATCCAATCTCAAGTCCCGAATCTGCCTACCAATCAAGCTGGTATTTATGCACGGATCAATTTTGCTCAGACTCTAACCACAATTGGTAACAGAAAAGACATTGCAGAGATTCTGGCAACTAGCGTTCAGCAAGCCAAAATAATCGGTGATGAACGTGCCGAATCCCATGCACTGGGCAGCTTGGGAGAAGTTTACGAGCAGAACCAACAATTGCAAGAAGCACAGGATTTGACGCAGCAAGGGTTATTTCTGGCTCAAAAAATTGATGCCTCAGATATAGTTTACCGCCTTGAGTGGCAGTTAGGACGCTTACTCAAAGCACAGGGAAATATCGAAGCTGCCATATCTGCTTATGATGCTGCTGTAACAACTCTTCAGTCTCTTCGCAGCGATTTAGTTGCAGTTAATCGAGACGTGCAGTTCAATTTTCGTGATCGCATAGAACCTCTTTATCGGCAGTCTGTAGAGTTGATTTTACAAGAGAAGGGACAAGGAAAACCAGATTTAGATAAAGCACGTCAGCGAATGGAAGCCTTGCAAGTCGCAGAACTCGACAATTTTTTCCGAGAAGCTTGCTTGAGCAATCAATTTGTGGTGTTGGACAAAGTAGTAGACCGCGACAACCCGAATACTGCTATTTTATACCCGATTATTCTAGATAATTATTTAGAAATTATTATTAAACTTCCCAATCAAACATTGATGCATAAAACTTCTAAAGTCAAACGTCAGCAAGTAGAGCAAATTATTACAAAAATCCGAGATACAATAGTCGAACCTGATGCTAATCTGCAATTTCAAGCAGTTTCTCAACAGCTTTATAACTGGTTAATTAAACCAGTTGAAACAGACCTCAAAAATGGTAAAGTTAATACTCTAGTCTTTATTCCAGATGGGTTGCTGCGAAATATACCGATGTCTGCATTGTATGATGGCAAAGAGTATTTAGTGCAAAAATACTCTATAGCTATTAGCCCCGGTCTGCAACTATTTACTCCCCAACCTTTAGCACACAAAAAATTAAATGCCTTGGTTGGAGGACTATCACAACCACCCAAAAATGAAAAGTTTGCACCACTTCCCAACGTTAAGGTTGAACTGAAATTAATTCAGGAATCAGGCGTATCGACAACTACACTATTGGATAAAAATTTTACCAGTACAAATTTAGCAAAAACTATCAACGCTCAAGCTTTTAAAGTTGTTCACTTGGCAACTCATGGGCAATTTAGCTCTAAAGCAAAAGACACTTTTATCCTAGCAGCTGATGGACGCATCAATGTGAGTGAACTAGATAGTTTGCTTAAAAGTAGAGAGCAAAAACTAATAGAACCAGTGGAATTACTTGTTTTGAGTGCTTGCGAAACAGCAGCAGGAGATAACCGAGCTGCATTGGGATTGGCAGGAGTTGCCCTACGTGCTGGTGCGCGGAGTACTTTAGCTTCCTTATGGCAAATTGGTGATAACTCTACAGCTTTATTTATTGAGGAATTTTACCGCCAGTTAGTGACTGGTAAAACTACGGCAGAAGCTTTACACTTTGCTCAATTAAAATTACTTGAAACTGCTGAATATAACCGTCCGATGTACTGGGCACCCTACGTTATAGTTGGTAATTGGTTATAGAAATATAGGCTTATATAGCAATCCGATTTGATTCGGTGAATTACTCGTAGAGACTAAGGACTGGGGACTGAGGACTGGGGACTGGGAAGAAGGAATAAAGGTGTACCTAGCTCCCTTAAAAATCAA
>NZ_JAVRBM010000189.1:0-3013 GCF_034531255.1 Nostoc sp. ChiQUE01b
CTTATAAAGCTAGTTTGGGCTACATTTGGGCTTAATTTTTGTTTAAGTCCCGATAGTGACGACCTGTGGCGACAATGACGGCTTCTCCATGAACCTCAGCAAATAGAATATTAGGGTTTGACGTTGGGTAAGCACGAATATTTGTAAATACCAAATCTTGCATCTGTGCTGGTACGTCTTTCATGTAGTTATAAATGGCTTGTTTGCCTTCTAATCGTCCTGGTGTAGTGGAAGCATATGGAAATTCAACCACTGCATTTTCGGCAAATAAATTTACCCAAGCTTGAACATCCTTGCCTACAAGTGCCAAATGAGCTGCAAAAGCTTGTGTCGTCTGTTGCTCTATATCTGGTGCTGGCTGCATTGGATTCTCCTTGTCCTATCTGTTTGGAGTGTACTGAGTTCCAATGCTCAACTTCTTTCAGATTCTTATAACAGTTTGTCAGATTCTTATGGTGTTTGTTAGCGAACTTGCTTTGGTGTCATCCCGGTGAGGCGTTTAAACTGTTGTGTCAAATGACTTTGACTGGAGAAACCGACTTGTAAGGCAATGTCTGCGATCGCTAAATCTGTTTTCTTCAGCATCAATTTTGCCTGTTCCACTCGCTGCTGAATCACGTACTGGTGCGGTGAGATTCCCATTGCTTGTTTGAATAAACTGGCAAAGTAAGTCGGGCTAATATTGATGACACTTGCCAGTTCTGTGAGTGACAAATCTCGATCAAGGTGAGCGTGAATATAATCAATTGCCCGCTGCAACTGAGTACGAGTTAAGTTTCTGCCTTCAAACGTAATGGGTTGCGTCAAGGTCGAATAGTGCCGCAGCAGATGAATGACCAATACTTGAGTGAGTGATTCAGCATATAATTGACCCATAATGCCGCCTGAGCGCAACTCAGCTAAAAGCAGCATGGCGATATTGTGCAATTGCAGGTCATGCTTAGAAAAACAGTTGATCAGGTCGATCCGATCGCTATTGAGATTCGATGTTTCAGCAACTTGCGCGATCAACTCTGGTTTTAAGCAAATGTGCAGCGGAGCACAACTGTCACCCTCGTGCCGATGCCAGTAGCTCGGTTGTCCAGCCGGAACAAGGATAGTGTCCCCCTTTTGAATGGCTGACTCATGCAGGCGATCGTCCCGTCTCTGGATTAAAGGAGCAGGGTGTCCCAGATGTAAGTTGAGCCAATGATCGGCTAGGGCAGGAAGTTCCATTTCAAAGGATGACGAAGAATCGTTGCACTGCTCAACCAAGATCCCATTCCAGTTCATCTGCCGACTGGATAAGGCCGGAGCTTTATTCAATCGTTGGCTGAGGTCGAGCGAGCTAATCAAGTTGCTTGTCATAAACCTTGTTCTTAGAACTCAACGGATTGATTTGTCTCAACTTTTTTTCTAGATTATCATGTTAGAGTGACTCAACAGGCGAATTACAGAGTTTTTCACACCCTGCAAATGCGGCAGGTTGCAATCCTTCAGGCTCTCTGAGTTAGGGTTCACGCCATCGGTAGTCCACTGGCACCCAGGTATAGCCTTGATCTGCTGCACGGAGATGCCCAACACCTGGAAAGGGCAAATGTGCTCCTGCCACTAAGAGCCTTGATGCTTCTGCTCTGGCAAACTGTTTTTTGCGTTGTGCAGCAGCAGCATTGGCATCGACATCATAAGCAACTGTGATTTCTGGTTTTGGGAATTGCACCGAGGCAAAGTGAACAATATCGCCCCAAAACTCGATGCTCTCGCCTCTGCTTTTCACTACATAGCAGCTATGACCAGGCGTGTGTCCGGGGGTGGGATACGTGGTGATTCCCGGTATAATGGCTGTCTTGCCAGAAAACGATTTCAGCTTGCCTGCATCTAAATAAGGTTTGACGGTTTTCGCGGCTTCGTCAAAATATTTTTCAGCAACATTTGATCGCTTTGCATTAGTACGATCAAGCCAGAAATCAACATCAGGTTTGCCAACATAGATCGTGGCGGTGGGAAATATCAGTTTACCCCCTTCGACCAGACCACCGCTGTGATCGGTATGAATATGGGTCAGGAGGATTGCATCAATCTCGCTCTTGGCGTAGCCTGCTGCCAAGAGCGATGTCTGAAGCTTGCCGCCCAACTTTGGGCCAAAGAAGTTCCCTGCTCCCGTATCTACTAGCACTTGTTGATCTCCAGTGTCGATCAGGAAAGCATTAATCGATGCCTCGACAGGATTGGTCAGAAAGCTTTTTTGGAGAAGGCGATCGGTTTGTGCTGGGTTCGTATTAGACAGAAGCGTATGGAGATCCTGGGGTAATGTACCGTCGCTCAGTGCTGTAATTGTGAAATCCCCTAACTTGAATGGATAGACACCTGGCACTTGAGCGTTTGCACTTTTGGCTGGTGCTATCGTTGGAAAGATACAAGAGGTCGCAATCATCAGCACTGCGGTTGCAACAGCTATCATCAGTCTAGAAAGCATATTAGAACCCTTTCAGTGGTAATTAAAGCTGAATCGAGGCTGATTAAATGCCTCTAACTTCATCTACTCAAAGTGTATAAAGTTTGAATACTTGGCTTCTTTCAGATTCTTACGACGGTTTGTTAGATTCTTATGGTGTTAGCGAATCTGCTTTGGTGTCATTCTTTCGTCTTATCTGGTACAAACACAAATTTTCCACGTTTCGTGAACAGTGGAAAAGTGAATTTGAATCTGGAGCGATCAAATAATTTGAGAATCTATAGGTCTGCCATTGTGATTTGAATCATAAAATGAACTTTTAGCTCAAGATATGCTTCAAAAAAAGTTAACCATTTTATGCTTCAGAAATCAGTGTCAAAGTAGAAAAATCACATCTACCAAGTAATTGCAGCACTTGATGAGGGATTATCGTTGCGTCAGACAGCAACACAAGCTAGTTAGGAAATGGTGGTTAGCCGATGAGTAATCAACTGGGCAAGTCTGGTAATTGATTATTAGCTATAGGCTTTGTTGCATGAAAGAAAAATAAGACACATCAATCTGGCATTAGAGCAGAAG
>NZ_JAVRBM010000019.1:0-124867 GCF_034531255.1 Nostoc sp. ChiQUE01b
TACATTGTCGCAGTTTTTGATCCCATTTTTTCAGATTTTGTGAGAAATCCGCGTAGAAGTAGTTGATACTTGTGTTCCATCCTGCACACTCAAGCGTTTGGTGTTAATTGTCAAGTTTCCTGCATTTCCAGTACCTTCAGCACCTTCAGTTCTAGTAAACAAGCCGCTACGAGAATTACGAGCATCACTTAGTTCCACAGAATCAGCAGCATTAACCTCTATCTTTGCAGCAGAAATCAATGAGCCTCCTGTGACAACCAAATTCCTGCTCTGAATCTGAACATCACCGCCAATATCACGAACATCGACAAATGCTTTGTCTTGTAATCGAATATCGCCAAAATTATTTACAGAGGCGTACCCCAATACCCAATTGTTATCTTTCTGGTTCAAGCTCACTTCTCCAACACCAGCAACACTACCTAACTCAATCCGTACTCTTGGAACTGTCGAATTCGCTTGTTTTAAAGCTTCTAGTTTACCTCCTTGTAACGTCACATCACCGCCCACAAGTGCTAGAGTTTTACTAGGTTCCACTCTGAGATCAGATCCTTCTACACGAATACTTCCTGCTGTTCCCTGAAATTGCAAACCAATGGGGACACTTACCGTTAGCAGAGGTGTGCTTTGAGAAGGAAACGCGCTAAACAGAGCGCCATCTGCAAATTTGAGACTATTTGCTGTAGTTGCAATCAAAGAACCTTTGATGTTCAATTCAGCCTTAGATCCAAAAATAATTCCATTGGGATTGATAAAAAACAAGTTAGCAGAGCCATTGGCTTTAATCAGACCGTCAATAACAGAAGCAGAACCACCCGTGACGCGGCTGATGATATTTTGAATATCGAGAGCGTTATTGAAGTAAGCCTGAGTGTCAGTGGGTACAGAAAACTGCTCAAAACTGTGGTAAAGATTACTTCCAGCTTGAGTTCCTCCTTCAATAATTCCGGTATTCTTCTCGAATGTGGAATTATTGGGTAAAGTCCTATCAGGCGTAATTTGAGCAAAAGTGCAATCCCAAACATTGACGTATGCACCACTAATAACTACAGAAATTATTAGCCTTAATAGCCAAGATGAACTGCGTAAGTTTTCAGCCATTTGATGATTTTTTAACAACATTATTAAGTATGACTTTTTTTGCTATTTCTACCGAAAAAGAATTAAAGTTTTGTAATTAATTGATACAAAAGGCACGAAATTAATACTAAAATACGAAACATAAAAAGTAAACAGAGGTAATTTTGCCTCGACGACAAATAGCCAATTAGGTGATTAAAATGCATTATTGTACTAAAATAAAAATCCTCGCTTTAGACCATGTTGAATCAATTATTTTGGAGGAAATTACAGTAGCCGAGGCTGAAAAAATTATTGGTGGAAATTTAGCTAAAACAGAACTAGAACCAGCGATTAATGAATGTAAAGTTTCATCTGTAGGAGATTGTTTATGCGAGGGTGAAAATAATAAGTATTGGCTCATACATTTTTCCCCAATAGACCCCCACCATACGGAAAATAGAGATCCGCTAAAAAATCAAAGCTATTTGTATAATTCTTCCATCACTTCATTGAACTTCAGTAGTACGGAATCAGTAATATTACAAAGTAAATCTTAAGTAAGGTGTGTTATGGGTTTAGCCTAATGCACCGCCACATAATACGGTGCGTTAGGCGTTTGACCAAAATTTTTCGTGACAAATCATATTAAAATATGCGCCTAAGAGGATGTTTTAAAAGTCATGATTAATGTATCAAATATTTTTACCCCACCCTAACCCTCCCCTTATAAAGGGGAGGGAACTAGATTATTTTCCGGTTTCCCCGCTTGTAAAGGGGGATTAAGGGGGGTAATCATTCTATTAAAATCACAGCCAACCACTTTTAAAACATCCTCTAACACACCCTACAGTAATTTTATTTTTACTTTATAAATAAATAGTCTCTCATTGGTACGCAACCAGTAATATTACAAAGAAAGGCTCCAGGGCTGAGGGCAGATCGCGCAGCGTGTCGTAGACAAGGCTTTTAGAAAGAAGTATTAATAAAAAATTTGGTTCTGGGTTATTGCCCAGTTTAAAAAAGATATTGGTACGAGCAATACCGCGAAATACAAAGCCTCCACAGCCTAAGTATCACGTTTTTAAACGTGCGAACATAGCTGCCCTCTAACCAGGGTACTTCTGCCTTCTGAATGTTGGCGATGAGTTATATATTAATTTAGAAATTAATGTTACACATCCAACTTTTCTGCTTATTTGTGTGCAGTTTTCATTCCTGGGAAATGCACTTAGGCGATCGCGTGAGTGCAGAAAACTGCATAATTATCTGTGTTCAACCTAATACCCGTGAATGAATTTTCTCAGATATCTCTTAAATGCTCTTGATGGGCGATTTTGAGCGTTTTACGAATGGCTCTCATTTGCCATTGCCTTCGACGTAGCGATCGCAGCCAATCGTTAACATAACAGCGCTTTTTGCTGCTCATTTTGCCTCTTCTAAGAGAATAAAGTTTCGTACCTGCCTCAATCCACCTTCTTGAGTCGATAATTATGCAATCATTTTGCAGTAAAATTAATCGTCAAGATCAGAGGAGGGCTTTGAGATGACTCGTGTCATCATTGTGCGCCACGGTCAAAGCGGTTATAATACCGAGCGGCGTATTCAAGGACGCACTGATGCGTCAACATTAACCGAAAAAGGTCGTAACGATGCCAGTAAAGTAGGCAAAGCCCTCAGCAATATCTTATTTAATACGATTTACAGTAGTCCCTTACAACGAGCGAAACACACAGCAGATATTATCCAGAATGAGTTAGCTACTCAGGCTAAACAATCTGCTGTACTCCAAGTTTCTGATTTGCTGCTAGAAATCGACCTGCCTTTATGGGAAGGGCTGTTGACTGCCCAAGTCAAGCAAAAACTTGCTGAAGATTACCGCACTTGGCATCAACACCCCGACGAACTGCGGATGCTGCTTAATGATGCAGAAGGAACAAGAGAACATTTTCCCGTTCTTGCTTTATACGAACAAGCACGGCAGTTTTGGCAAGAAATTTTGTCTCAACATCAAGGCGAAACTATTCTCATAGTGGGACATAACGGAATTAATCGCGCCTTGATTAGCACAGCGTTGGGAATCCCTCCCAGTCGTTACCACTCAATACAGCAATCTAACTGTGGCATCACTGTATTAAATTTTGCTGGAGGATTGGGCGAACCAGTCCAGCTAGAATCCTTAAATCAGACGCAACACACCGGAGAAACTCTACCTTCATTGCGACCGGATCATCAAGGAGTACGATTGTTACTAGTGCGTCACGGTGAAACCGACTGGAATCGCCAAACTAGGTTTCAAGGGCAAATTGATGTCCCCCTCAACGATAACGGTAGACAACAGTCACAAAAAGCAAGCGAATTTCTCCAAGAAGTAGCAATTGATAATGCTTGCAGTAGCACAATGCTGCGCCCTAAAGAAACAGCAGAGATTATCTTAAAACAACATCCGAATGTAAAGTTAGAATTGCAAGATGGTTTAAGAGAAATCAGTCATGGTCTCTGGGAAGGAAAATTAGAAACAGAGATAGAGCAAGAGTTTCCGGGAGAATTGCAGCGATGGCGGCTGATACCAACGCAAGTGCAAATGCCTGAAGGGGAAAATTTGCAACAGGTGTGGGAGCGCAGCGTTGCAGCTTGGCAATCAATTCTGCAAACAGCATCAAATAATCAATTCAAAACTGTATTAGTAGTAGCTCATGACGCTACTAACAAAACCTTGCTTTGTCACATTCTCGGTTTATCGCTGGAAAACTTCTGGAGTTTTCGCCAGGGTAATGGTGCAGTCAGTGTTATCGACTACCCTGCTGGAATCGATGGTTTACCAGTACTGCAAGCAATGAACATCACCTATCACTTTGGTGGAGGCGTACTAGATAAAACAGCAGCGGGGGCATTGTAAAAAAGTTAGGAGTGAGGAGTTAGGAGTTCGGAATAAAGTTAGGAGTGAAAAATTATGAGTAATGAATAAAGTTAGAAGTGATGAGCAAGGAATAAATAACTCATAACTTCTAACTCTTAACTCTTAACTCTTAACTCCTAACTCCTAACTTTATTCTTAACTCATAACTAAAAACTTTTATGACTGAACTGCTGCAAAAAGTACGAGTGATTGACCCTGTTTCTAAAATCGACGAACTCTTTGATGTGCTGATTGCTGATGGTTATATCCGAGAAGTGGCTTCGGACATTTCTGACATCAGTTCCGATACTCAAATCAGAGATTGTCAAGGATTAGTTCTCGGCCCTGGATTAGTGGATTTGTACAGCCACTCTGGTGAACCTGGCTTTGAAGAACGAGAAACCCTCTTGTCTTTCTTACAAGCTGCTGCTGCTGGCGGCTTTACTAGAGTTAGCATTTTACCCGATACATCGCCAGTTATTGATAACCCTGCGCTTGTGACACAGTTGCAGCAGAAGAGGGCAGAGGTGCACAGAAGCCGAGAGGCAGAAAAGAGTTTATCTCCCCTGCTCACGCCAGTTGCTACAACGGAGGGAACCTCCGCAACGCACTGGCTCCCCTGCTCCCCTGCTCCCCTGCTTCATCTCTGGGGTGCTATCACCGTAGATATTGCTGGGAAGCAGATGACGGAATTGGCAGATTTAGCGTCTGCTGGAATTGTTGGTTTTACTGATGGTAAACCTTTAGAAAATTTGGCGCTGGTGCGGAGAGTGTTAGAGTATCTCCAGCCATTGGGTAAACCAGTAGCATTTTGGCCTAACGATCGCCAGTTAACAGCGAATGGGGTAATGAGAGAAGGGACAGATGCTCTGTGTTTTGGTTTACCCCCAATACCCGCCAGCGCTGAAACTACTGCGATCGCAGCAATGCTTGAATTGGTTGCAACCATCGGCACACCAGTCCATATCATGCGTGTCTCCACAGCTCGCAGTGTGGAATTAATCGCCTCAGCCAAAGCAGCTGGTTTACCCATCACCGCCAGCACCACCTGGATGCATCTTTTACTTGATACCAAAGCAGTTAAGAGTTATCACACCAGCTTGCATTTAGACCCGCCTTTAGGTAATCCCAGTGATATGGCGGCGTTACGTGCAGGGGTACGTGCGGGTGTAATCGATGCGATCGCTATCGATCACACACCCTACAGCTACGAAGAAAAAGTCCAAGCCTTTGCCGAAGCACCCGCTGGGGCAATTGGTTTAGAGTTAGCATTACCTGTGCTGTGGCAATATCTCGTTGAAACTGAGGAATTTACAGCTTTAGAATTATGGCGGGCATTGAGTAGCAATCCAGCCGAGTGTTTGGGGCAAAAAGTAAGTGCGATTGTACCTCATCAACCAGCAGAACTTACTTTATTTGATCCCCAGCAAACCTGGAAAGTCGAACGTAAAAGTCTTTATACACTTTCACAAAATACACCTTGGTTAGGGCAACAGTTGAAGGGTCATGTTGTGCAAACCTGGTGTTGAAAAAGCGTACTTAAAACTACAGAATATAACTCATCCCCTAAAAGATTAAGATAGATTTCCCTTACCCTCTGAATTACTATTTTGTAAATTTCTCTTTTACTATAATTATATTTGTAAGCATCCACTAGCAAGGCAAACTAACACTTACACTAGTTCCTTTTTCAGGAATGTTAGCAATCGTCAATTCACCACCATATAATTTATAGCAGTCGAAGTATAGGTTAGGACTATGTTGGTTGCTGAAACCTTTGATAATACTGAGTTTCTACTCAGCACGGGCTAAACGCCCCGCTTCCGCTAACAGCACTCAGCACTTTGCTATAACTATATGCTGAACAATAGCTACAGATTTATTTTCCGAATTGAATCAGCCTGCTTTCTCCTTGTGTTGACCTATTACTCTTTGATATAAAAGGGTTTTGCTGTCTTATGATTTGCATTCGCCCTGTGGTCGATTACATTCAGAACTCGTGGGATCTGTAAATTGCGGACTATTTTCCATAAAGCCCAATTCTTGATCAACAAAAGCATCTGTAGTCAAGTTAAAACTTTCAGCTAAATGGTGATTAATCCCTAAATAATGTTCATCAGAATTTACCCAAGAAACAAACCCAGGTACTGCATCTAAAACCGTTTGTAATTGCTCTTTTGCTTGTTGCAGATTTTTTTCTGCTCGTTTGTATTCTGTAATATCCTCGGAAATACACAACAGGTATTCGGGTTGTTGGTTTTTGTCATATAAAGGAATTTTAGTTGTGTGTAAAATTCTTCTACCAAAACTAGGGCTGTCAATAGGTTCTTCAGAAATATCTTGAGGTAAACCGCTAGCAAAACTTTCTAGGTCTTTTTGGCAGAAATAGTCTGCTTGTTCTTTTGGGAATAATTCGTAATCTGTTTTGCCAATAGCCTGCTCTGCTGTAATGCCAAAAATATTTTCGCAGGTATGATTCCAAAGCTTGAATGTCCCAAAACTTTCTGGTTTAGCATCTTTAACAAAGACGGCTACAGGCAGGTTATTAATCATCGACTGTAAAAAGTTGCGAGTCTGCTGGAGTTCCTCTTGTGCTTTTCGGCTTTCAGTAATGTCAATGCCTGTACAGACAATATAATCAATTTGATTATCCCGATTAAGTAAGACTTTATTTGACCAAGAAATTAAGCGGCGATCGCTATCCTTAGTAACTAAAGAAGTTTCGTAACGTTGAGGAAATTCTCTATCAGCTAAATTTTGAAATATATCTTTGATACATTTTGTTGTTTCAGGTAACAGCAGCACATCCCAAACAAATCTTCCTTTAACTTCATCAAATGTGTAACCCGTAGCTTGTTCGCAAGTATAGTTAAAGCGAATAATTTTTCCCTGAAAATCTAATACAATAACTAAAGCATCTGCTAGATTTAAAACAGCAGAAACAAAATTACGCTCCAATCGCAGTTCTGTTTCTATTTTCTGGCGTTCTACAAGTTTAACTCGTGTATGATTGTAAAGTTCGGCTTGTAGAATAGAAACTGCCAGCAGACTGGTAGGAGTAACTAATCCAATTAATTCTCCTTGATCCCCAACAATAGGCAGATGGCAAATCCGATTTTGCCTCAGCAAATTCAAGGCAGTAAAAACATCTTTAAAATCTTTTAACCTTAATATTATTAACTCTCTGGTCATCACTTGGGCAACACTGATATCCTCTATATTTTTACCTTGTGCTGTCAGCTTAATTAAATCTCGTTGCGTAATTATCCCCACCAACTGTGAGTTTTCTATAACTAAAACACAACTGGTGGCTTGAGATGTGTTGCTAGCTATATCTTTACCTGAGTTGGTCAAATAATTGCTATCTTTGATTGCCAAGCTATCATGATTACCTGATGCATCATTGATTAGTGCAATCACATCTGGAAGCATAATCTCAGAGCTAACAACAAGCGGATGATGAATGATTGTCTGTTGTAAATTATCAGAAATGAGAGAGTTAATGAACATTATGTATAGATGCCTGGAATAAAATTATTTATAAAAAAGATGCAAATAATATTTTGGCTTATAATGAATCAAAACGCATCAGTGTTTTCTATGATTATTTTTTTCTAATTTTTTATGGAAATTTTATATTATTTGTAATAAACTCTATACATTTTTAAATATGGAGTTTTTAAGTAGAGTATATTATTGTCTCATGGCTTGAGTTATGAGCTTTTCCCTGATTTCAACAAACTACGGTTTTCAAGGTAGATTCAGCTTAACCGTAATCCAAGCAACTGGAACTAAGTAAAAATTCAGATTTGAGCAAATGACTAAGCTTTAAAACATTGGACTATATTCAAAATGCAGCTATCAGTTGCAATTCCACAAAGATATATTTTGCTGATTTGATTAAGAAAAAGTAGCGTATTCTTGTTTTACTTGGGTTCCTGACTACTATTTATACTCAACTTGGTGGTCAATCGTTTACTCCTGAGTAGGCTTTCTTGTAACTCCGAAGAAATGGGCGAACCAGGAGTCATAACTCTTCACTTTTAACTTTTGTGAGCAGACCTTCACAAGCATCGATCAGTAAATCAATCACCTGATTAAATCCTTCTTGACCACCGTAATAGGGATCTGGAACTTCCTTTAGAGTGTGTCGAGAGCAAAACTCGCATATCAAACGCACTTTATGCTGATATTGCTTAGTTTGATCAAGAGTGAGGATGTTCTCATAATTTTCTCGATCCATAGCCAAAATCAGATCAAAGTCTTGAAAGTCAGACTTTTGAAACTGGCGTGCTCGACCACGCAGTTTAATTCCCAACTTAGTAGCAGCCGCAGCACTCATACGTCTGTCAGGTGGGCTACCAACGTGATAGCTAGATGTACCAGCAGAGTCACAGAGGATGCGTACGCCTTTGGGGTCGGCGGAGTCATCGTTCAAGCCAGCCTGCTCAATTAGATGATTCATGATATTTTCTGCCGATGGCGATCGGCAGATGTTACCTAAGCAGACAAACAGCAACTTGTAAGGCATAGATATACTTTGTCAATAGTCAATAGTCATTTGTCCTTTGTCTGGTGACTAATGACCAATGACCCTTACGGGTGACGCTTCTCTACGAGACGCTTTGCGTTCGCGGAGCGTTCCGTTCGCGTAGCGTCCCGTAGGGAAGGAAAGGCGAAAGGCGCTAGCCTCTCCCTTTGGGAGAAGACCGCGCTAGCTCACTAATGACCAATGACTAAAATCCAGGTAACTCCAACCCACTGGTTAATTCTTCCATACGTTCTCGCATTGTTGCTGTGGACTTGTTGTAGGCTTCTTTCATTGCTACTGTTACAAGATCAGAAAGTACTTCTGCACCTTCTGCTAAAGCATCTGGAGAAATTTCTACCCGCTTGGGTTCTTGGTTCCCACTGACAATCACCCTCACAAGACCACCGCCAGATTCTCCTTGAATCTCCATTTGCTCCAATTCTTCTTGGAGTCGCTTTGCGCCTTCTTGAACTTGCTGTGCTTTCTTAAAAGCTTCAGCTAATTCTTTCATTTTTCCCAAGCCAAAGCCGAATCCTTGTCCTTTACCTGTCATAATTGGTTTTACGCGTGTGCGTTGAATAACAAATCAAATTCAATTATAGATGCGGTAAGTAATTTGCCTCTTTTTTTACCAATAATTAATGCATTATAGAATGGGGAGTAGGGAATAGGGAATGGGGAATCGGGAATAAGGAATTGGGCATCCCTTCGGTTTACCTCAGCTCCGGTTCCATTTCCGCTTTTTTGAGATGCTCGGCACGAGTAACTCAGGGCAAGTGGGCATTGGTTTCTCCCACTCCTCATCTCCCCCTGCTCCCCCTGCCTCCCCACTCCCCACTCCCCACTCCCCATTCCCCATTCCCACTCCCACTCCCTATCCACAAGCACCTTGAAACTCTCCGAGCATTTTGACTTCTGGCTCTAAATTAATAGACCAACGTTCTTGTACTTGATGTTGGATGTGGCGAATGAGACAGAAAATATCACTAGCTTTTGCCCCACCACGGTTAACGATAAAATTAGCATGGAGTAGTGCAACTTGTGCGCCACCAATTTGGTAGCCTTTCAGACCCGTTTGTTCAATTAACCAGCCAGCACTGTAAGGTTTCGGATTGCGAAACACACTACCACAACTGGGAAAGTTGTATGGTTGAGTGTTTAAGCGATGCTTTTTATGTTCTTTGGTGATTGCCACAACTTTTGCTGGGTCTGCACCTGGCGCGAGTTGTAAGGTGGCTTGGGTGACTATGCGATCGCCACCTTGTAATAATGAAGTTCGGTAGCTATAACCTAACTGTTCCGGGGTAAGAGTTTCCAACGTACCATCAGGTGAAAGTACCTGAGCACTAACTAACATATCTGCAATACAGCTATTATGTGCCCCCGCGTTCATTACCACTGCACCTCCGGCTGTTCCAGGGATACCAACAGCCCACTCCAATCCTTGCCACCCTAATTCTGCTGCCGCCAATGCCAAGCTAGGAATTGATTCTCCAGCAGCAACGGTTAATTGACCGGTTTGGGGGTCAAAGTTGCTGAAGCGGAGATGACGAGTAGCAATGACTAAGCCTGATATACCACCATCACTCACCAGCAAGTTAGAACCTGCTCCCAGTGTTGTCACCTTTAAATTACGTTCTTTTGCGTATTTAAGACTTGCTTGCAGTGCTTCTAAGTTTCGGGGGGCAACGTATAAATCAGCGGCTCCCCCAACTCTATAGGAAGTAAATGCTGACAAAGAAGCCTGGGACTTGATCGCACAATCAGTACTGGGTAAGTAAATTACTTCGCTCTCCACTGAATTAGCTGTTTGCTGTTTCTTTGTATTCAAAGCAGGAACTGTGCAGACGTTTCCAGCTGCCTGGGAAATGGTCATCTTTACTTGTTTTGGTAAAATTTTTACATTAATTTACCGCAAAGATACGGTAATCGAATTCACCGATGAAACCGTTGCTAGAGGGGCGCTTTGCTTGGAAATAAAACTTCGCAAAGTCTCCACTTAGGATGTGGCTTTAGCCGGCTCACAAAGTGTCGTAATTATTTCAGGAATCACCTGGTTCAAATTTCCAGCCCCTAAAAACAGCGCCAAGTCTCCTGGGCGTAGTGTTTCTAGCAAGTACTCACACACTGCGGGTAAAGTTGGTTGATAAACTACCTGCGAATGCTGTTTAGCAATTTCTGCCGTTAGACGTTCACCACTAATTTGCCCTAAATTAGGTTCACCTGCACTGTAAATATCAGTCAGCACAACCAAATCAGCATGGGTAAAGGACTCAGCAAATTCTTCTAAAAAGGTCAGTGTACGGCTATAGCGATGGGGTTGGAAGATGGCAACCACTCTTTGCCCTGGTCTTGCCTGTAAACGTGCTGCGGCGAGAGTAACGCGAAGCTCGCTAGGATGATGAGCATAGTCATCAATAAAGGTAATGCCATTGACTTCACCTCGGAACTCAAAGCGTCGTCTTGCTCCTTCAAAAGTGGCGATACCTTTGGCAATTGCTCCAAATTCTAAACTCAAAGCACGACCAACAGCTACTGCGGCTAGGGCATTGCTGAGATTGTGCCGACTGAGCAGGCGCAACGTCAACACGCCCAAAGCTTTGCCTCTTTCCCAAACCAAAGCCGTAGTACCATCAGCACGATAATCAATATTGGTGACGGTGTAATCGGCGTCGGTATCTGAGTGTAAGCTGTAGGTAATTGTGGGTTGCAAGCGATCGCGTACTGTCGCACAATCAATGCTACCTATTAACGTTTTACAACCCTTAGCAAATGTCTGGAAGGTGTCAATGACTTCTTCTAATGTATCGTAGTGGTCAGGGTGATCGAGTTCAATATTGGTGATGATACCAATTTCGGGAGCGTGTTTTACCAGAGAACCATCTGATTCATCTGCTTCAGCTACCAAATATTGGCTTTGTCCCAATCGAGCATTACCTTCCCAAGCATTGACTTCGCCACCGACTAAAATCGTTGGGTCTAGACCTGCTTCCAGAAGCATATAGCCAATCATACTACTGGTTGTAGTTTTGCCGTGTGTTCCTGCCACTGCAATACTGTAGTAATCGGCAATTAAAGCTGCTAGTACATCTGAACGATGTAAAACTGGACAACCTAATTCCAGCGCTGCTTTGTATTCTAAATTATTAGTATTAATTGCTGTTGAACAAATGACTTGAGGCAGTTTTGACTTAGTAGCAGTAAGTAATTGTTCTTGTGAATTTAATACTACTGTATTAGCTAATACCTGAGGGTAAAAGAATTCGAGATTGCTTGCCTCTTGTTTACCAAAAATATGAGCACCGATAGATTCCAACTTGTGCGTAATGTGATTAGGACGAAGATCCGAACCTGATACTGGAAATTGACGCTTTGCAAGAACGTATGCCAGAGCAGACATACCTATGCCACCGATGCCAATAAAATGAAATGGTCTACCACTAAAATCTACAGAATTAGTCATTTATTACTCCTCTTACACCACACCACACCATAATCACAAATGACACGCGTATCATAACAGGAATTTGATTTTTACCGTAACTACTCCTGTATCATGTTCATGTTTGCTGCCCAAATGATGTTTATGCTCTGGTTTTCCTGGTTGAGAATGATTTTACCTTGGTTGGAGGTTTTTGCTATTTCTGAACTGTTCTTAAGATTATTCGCAAAATTTTGGTCGCGTCGGGACAGAAATTCTTGTAATGACAAATACATATTTTTGGCTACCTTACTGTAATTGACTACGATAGTACATTGTTAGCGAAACTGATTTTAAATTGCATCAAGTCTACTTTGAGAATTGAGTACAATAGTACATTGGTAATGAAACTATTTTTCAATTGCATAAAACCCACGCATAACTAGATGCAGGAACTAGCAATTTTTGGTGGCACATTCGATCCAATTCATTGGGGACACCTGCTCGTAGCCGAGACAGCTTTGCATCAAGTATCCCTTGAAAAGGTAATTTGGGTGCCATCTTTAAATCCTCCTCACAAAGAAGCAGCTTTGTTTGGGCATCGTGTAGAAATGCTGCAATTAGCTACAAAAGATAACCCATCGTTTACTGTCTCACTAGTGGAGGGAAAACGCTCTGGGACTTCTTATGCCATTAGCACCCTGATCGATTTATCTGCTTGTTACCCAAATACTCACTGGTACTGGATTGTGGGCTTGGATACTTTCCAAACCTTACCCGGTTGGTACCGGGGACACGAATTAGCACAAATGTGTGATTGGTTAATCGCACCCCGACAGCTAGGTGGTGAGACTATAACTCAAAGCAAATTAATCTGCAAGCAAGTGGAGCAACAACTTAAGGAGCAGTCTTTGATCATTCACTGGCAACTCTTGAATATACCTTTAGTGGGAGTTTCGTCAAGTCTAATTCGCAAATTTTGCCGCGATCGCCAGTCAATTCGTTATTTAGTCCCGGAAACGGTCAGATCATATATCATTAACAACAATTTCTACTCGAACAAATCTGAATAAATTATGTGTTTTTTTATTGATCTAACACTTTATGGTTAATAGTGACCCCCCCCTTTGCGATATGATTGGGGTCAACGATATCAACATATAAGCATAAATACAGAGGGCAAGACACTGTGATTAGAGTTGCAATCAACGGTTTCGGGCGGATTGGACGTAACTTTGCGCGTTGCTGGGTGGGTAGAGAGAATAGCCGGATCGATCTTGTCGCTATTAATGACACTTCAGACCCTAGAACCAATGCTCACCTGCTGAAGTATGACTCGATGCTAGGGAAGATCAAGGGTGCTGAGATTAGTGCCGATGATAACTCTATCATCGTTAACGGTAAGACCATTAAGTGCGTATCCGACCGTAACCCAGAAAAATTGCCCTGGAAAGATTGGGGAATTGACCTAATTATCGAAGCAACCGGGGTATTTACTAGCAAAGAAGGAGCGCTCAAGCACGTAAATGCTGGAGCCAAGAAAGTTCTGATTACCGCTCCTGGTAAAAACGAGGATGGCACTTTTGTGGTTGGTGTGAATCATCATGACTATGACCACAACAAACACCACATTATCAGTAACGCTAGCTGTACTACCAACTGCTTGGCACCAATTGCCAAGGTGTTGAACGATAAGTTTGGCATCATCAAAGGTACGATGACCACCACCCACAGCTATACAGGCGATCAGCGCTTGCTAGACGCTTCTCACCGGGATTTGCGACGGGCAAGGGCCGCAGCGATAAACATTGTACCCACCTCTACTGGTGCAGCAAAAGCAGTGGCGCTGGTTATCCCAGACCTTAAAGGCAAGCTAAATGGCGTTGCCTTGCGCGTACCAACCCCGAACGTCTCAATGGTAGATTTCGTAGTTCAGGTTGAGAAGCGTACTATTACTGAAGAAGTTAACCAAGCTCTCAAAGATGCTGCCGAAGGCCCACTTAAAGGCATTTTGGACTACAGCCAACTAGAACTAGTATCTTCCGATTATCAAGGTAGTGATGCTTCTTCGATTGTCGATGCTAGCTTGACTTTGGTTATGGGCAATGACTTAGTAAAAGTTATGGCGTGGTATGACAACGAGTGGGGTTACAGCCAACGAGTCTTGGATCTGGCAGAGTTGGTAGCTGAAAAGTGGCAATAATTAATTTGTCATTAGTCATTAGTCATTAGTTATTGGTCATTAGAAAAAGGACAAAGGACAAAGGACAAAGGACAAAGCACTATTGACCAAAATGTTGAAATCCCTGGCTAAGATTCAGAACTTGGTCGGGGAATTTTTTTTGCTCGTCGTGTAATATTACTGTCGATCCGGCTGTAATCCTGCCTGCGATCGCAGCTACTTCACCAAGATGTTGCACTAAGGCTGATGCTAACTCTTGTGGTAAGCACAGTACTAATTCAAAGTCTTCGCCACCATATAGGGCATATTTTAGCGCTTGGTCTGGTGTCAGCCAATGGTTAAAAGTTTTTGGTATGGGAATTTGTCTGTGTTCTAAGACAGCGCCAACGCCACTGGCGTGGCAAATTTGGATAATCGCATCTGCTAAACCATCGCTGCTATCCATACCAGCAATGGAGAATTGGGAATTAGAAGTTAAGATTTTCCAGAGGATTGGTAAGACATCTAATCGTGGCTGTGGGCGTTGGTGGGCGCGGATTAGAGCCGTCTTTTCTTCTTTGTTGAGGTTTTGTCCTAATTCGGGATGCAAAAGCAGTTCTAAGCCCGCTCTTGAGGCTCCATGAACGCCTGTAACAACGATCGCATCTCCTACAACAGCAGTAGAACGGCGGATAATTTGACTAGGGTTAACTTGACCAAAAGCGGTAATTGCCAGAGTAGTAACAGGCGATCGCACCACATCACCCCCAACAATTGGGGTATTGTTGTATTTTTGCAGGCATTCCGTCATTCCTTGGTACAAGCGTTCTACCCAACTCACCCTAAGTTCACCGGGTAGTCCCAACCCGACAGTGATTCCCAATGGGGAAGCGCCCATTGCTGCTAAATCTGATAAATTGGCAGCCGCAGCTCGCCAACCAGCATCTTCTGGGGAAGTAGTGAGATTACTAAAATGTACGCCATCAACCAGTACATCTGTAGTCACTACCAAAGATTGCCCTGGTGCAGTTTCAAGTACTGCGGCATCATCGCCGATAATTTCTGGAGGACAGAAGCGCTGTAATTTTTCTAAAAGACCTTGTTCACCAATGTCTTTTACCTGTTGAGAAGATAAATCACTGTTCACAATCGGTTTTCCGTGTTGCAAAATTACGAAGAAAACTGATGATTTACTTTACTGTTTAAGATAAGGGTATCGTCTAGGAGTCAGTTGGAATGGTAACAACACCAGTAACCAGCATCACATTTGAGGAGTACTTAACCTATGATGATGGTAGCGATTTCCATTATGAACTGGTGGATGGCAAGCTAGAGCTAATGAATCCACCTACTATTGAACATTTTCTGATTGTCGATTTTTTGGATACTGCCTTGAAAGCAGAAATCAAACGTTGTAACTCTACTTGGCTGTGTTTTCGGGAAAGTGGGGTGAGAACGGGTAGAAATAAATCTAGGTTGACTGATTTGTGTGTAGTGACACTGGAGCAAGCTAGAGAATTGTTGAATGCTTCAGCAGTATTTGAGTCACCACCGTTACTAATTGTCGAGGTGGTTAGTCTAGAGTCGGTGAAACGGGACTATCGCCATAAGCGATCTGAATATGCGGCCTTAGAGGTTCCTGAATATTGGATTGTAGACCCACTGAAAGCAAAAGTTTCGGTGTTATTACTGGAAGATGGATTTTACGAAGAAACGGTTTTTACTGCCACTCAGCAAATTGTATCACGGACTTTTCCAGAATTAGCGATCGCAGTTGAGCAGATATTCACCGCCGGGAATCTAAATCAGGGGAGTTAGGAGTCAAGAAGTTAGAAGTTAAGAGTTAGTAATTATTCTCTCCCTGCTCCCCTGCTTCCCTTGCTTTCCCTGCCCTCTTGTTATGCAGCTTGCGGCTCAACCAGATTTTCTATTCCTTGAACCACGGTTGCCGATTCAATTTTGTCACCAGCCTTCAGTTTATCCAAAACTTCTTTGCCTTCGGTGAGATAGCCAAAAACAGCATAGCGACCATCCAATAGGTTGCGTCCGGCGGGGGTAAGTTCTGGTTCAAACAAAAAGAAGAAAAATTGTGATGAACCTCCATTAACTTCACTTTCGGGACGAGCCATCACTACTGCACCAAAGGCAGAGAAAGGTAGAACTGGCATATCAACGTAACGACCAGCTTCTTCTAAAGTGATGCCATAAGTAGGTGCTTTATCGCCTTGAACTAAGACTTCTAAGGGAATAGCACGATATTTGCCTGTTTTTGGGTCAATAAAACCCACATCTTTCCCAGCAGGATCTCCAGTTTGCAGAAAGTAAGATTCTTCAGAACGGGTAAATTCTAAGCCATTATAAAAACCCCTCTGTACCAAATCTACAAAATTCCCAGCAGTTACAGGGGCGCTGTAACCGTCTACGACAAGGGCCAAATCGCCTTTGTTGGTTTTGATTTCTACAGTGGCACGACCTTTAAGTTGTGGCAGGTTACTGTATTGGGCAGGAACTTCAAAGGGGAATTGTTTCACCATTGCCTCTTCTAGCCCAGTAACGAGATTTAGCAGTTTATTTCTCTCTTGCAGAATTTGTTCTTTATCTTTGTTGTTCGCCAATTCTTCCAATTTACCAACCCCAGCTTTCAACTCGGTAATCCAAGCTTCGGCTTGAGGTTGGCGTTCTGCAGGAACGCTTGTTAAGATTTGGGAAGGTTTATCGAGAATGCGGGATGCTTGGCTGATGTCTTTGGAAATAGCACCCCAACGTCGATTCGCCCGCAGTTGGGCAGAGATGTCCTCTAAACTGCCTTGTAGTTGCCGCACAGGTTTGTTATCTATCGGGAGTGCATACCGCAACAAAGCCTTTCCGTCGGTAATTGCATTGCCAGCTGGCAGTGCGGCGCTACTGGAGGGAGTCCACCCAGCTGTAGTTATGCCTAAAAATATTGTTATCAGCAGTATTGCCATTAGGCTGTTCTTCAGCCAGGATTTTAATAAGTTAAGCATGGGATAACTCAAATGCAGCAGTGAATTGTTGACTGGACGTAACCCATCAATAATCTTCCCACGTTAAGGGCGAAGGATAAATGACAAATGACTAATGACAAATGACAAATGCCCAATGACGACCCTAGAAGGGTACAATAAATGCCGATTGTCTTCCAAAATTTGAAAGTTTCATGATCTCCAGTAACGACTTTCGACCCGGTGTTTCAATTGTATTGGATGGGTCTGTATGGCGAGTGCTTGAATTCTTGCACGTCAAACCAGGCAAAGGTTCTGCCTTTGTACGAACTAAACTAAAAAATGTCCAGAGTGGGAGCGTTATGGAAAAAACGTTCCGCGCAGGGGAAACAGTGCCGCAAGCCACTCTAGAAAAAAGCACGATGCAGCATACCTATAAAGAAGGCGATGAGTTTGTCTTTATGGATATGGAAACCTACGAAGAAGGCAGATTGACTCGCGAACAAATTGGCGATCGCGTCAAGTACCTCAAGGAAGGTATGGAAGCTGAAGTTATTCGGTGGGGCGAACAGGTGCTAGGAGTAGAGTTACCTAAGTCTGTGGTTCTGGAAATTGTACAAACAGACCCAGGTTTAAAAGGTGACACCGCCACAGGTGGCTCAAAACCAGCAACTCTGGAAACTGGTGCAGTTGTGATGGTTCCTTTATTTATTTCCCAAGGAGAACGTATCAAAGTTGATACCCAAGAAGATAAATATATCAGCAGGGAATAACTTTCATCTCTAGGGAGATGCTTGCTCCCGATTGAAATCCCTACATAGGGATTAATTCCCTGCCACACTTAAGATGCTCATTTACGGATAGGTCGAGGTAATAAAAACTGTGCCATTGGACTTTAATGAAATCCGCCAACTTCTGGTAACTATCGCACAAACAGATATTGCAGAAGTTACGCTCAAAAGCGATGATTTTGAGCTAACAGTCCGTAAGGCTGTGAGCATTAGCAATCAGATGTTGTCAGTAGGTCAAGGGACTTTAGGCGGTGTGGTAGGTTCAGGCTTGACATCGGGTTCATCTGGGGGCAACCAGGTGAGCGGAAGTCAGCTAACAGAGGTGTCGACATCTCGTGTATTTGAGAATACTGGAACTAGCACACAAATGCAGTTATCAGTAAATCCTCCCTCAACCATTGACCAAAGATTAGTAGAAGTGCCTTCCCCAATGGTCGGAACGTTTTATCGCGCTTCTGCGCCTGGGGAAGCAGCATTTGTGGAAGTGGGCGATCGCATCCGCAAGGGTCAAACAGTCTGTATCATTGAAGCCATGAAGCTAATGAATGAAATCGAAGCCGAAGTCTCTGGACAGGTGATGGAAATTCTCCTCCAAAATGGCGACGCTGTAGAATATGGTCAACCTTTGATGCGAATTAACCCTGATTAAGTATTAATGTATATATCAAGTGAGTAATTGTTAAAACTTTCAGTCTTTGCGGGTTAATCCTGATGAAACAAACGTTGCCTTTACCACCAGAAGTGGTGCAACAAGTAGCTGAATACTTCAGTCTGTTAAGTGAGCCAATGCGCCTGCGGCTGCTACACTTATTACGGGATGAAGAAAAATGCGTGCAAGAGTTGGTAGAGGCAACACAGACTTCTCAGGCAAATGTGTCTAAACACCTGAAGGTAATGTGGCAAGCAGGTATCCTTAGCCGCCGCAGTGAAGGAACTTGCGCCTATTACCGGGTGGAAGATCAAATGATTTTTGATTTGTGTAATCGGGTTTGCGATCGCCTCGCTACAAGGTTAGAGCAGCAAGCCCGTAATTTTCGTGTGTTAAATAGCAAGCGTTAGGTCAGTTGTCATTTGTCCTTTGTCATTTGTCCTTTGTCATTTGTGAAAAACTAATGACCAATGACCAATGACTAACCCTCTTCTGTCACTCTGGGAAAATAAAAATAAGAGCCAAATTTTGAACTGTAGATAGAACGCGCATTTGAGCGTTTATTTTTTAACAGAATGACTGAAATCAATATTTTTGGTAAAAGTCTTATGTTGTAAGCCTTTTAGATTATTCTCTTCCGAAAGTGATAAAAGAGGGCTAATGACTAATGACTAATGACTAATGACTAAAGTGGATAATCTTTCTGAAACTGTTCACGAGTTAGCGGTTGTTGTAACTCTACACCCTCGCCGCCTAAAACATCCAATGGTTTGCCGTTCACGTCAATGTACACCTTGGCTTTGGGATTTAAACTTGTCGCAGTATAAACAACTTGTCCGATGCGGCCCATCATTGAGGTGCTACCACCACCACTGGTAAAATCTTCAGATAAATTAACGTGAACCTCGTTATTTTCCGCCTTCAGTCCCAATAGCTTGGTTCCTTTAGGGATAGTTGTTGAATCTGTCCCTTCTGTTGGGCCTGCTAACAAACTCTGGAAAGCTGCTTCTAAAGGCTGGTTGGGTCGAATAGAAGCGACTTTAACAGGCTGGGGAACCAAAGCAACACTTTTGTCTTTTGGTCTGAGCCAATAAACATTAGGCGTTTGCTCATTAGATGGCTGCCTAGTTGATGGCTGTACTGGCTGTTCAATGCGGCTAGAAGGGTTTGACGGTGTAGGAGTATTGCCAGATTGTGTGGTAAACCAAGCTACACCGCCACCCACCGCTACAACCGCTGCTGACACGGCTGCAATTACGCCTGAAGAAATACGATTAGATCCTTGTTGGTCTTTCATGTTCAAAACCTTCCTAACTGAGGGCTGATATGGTAGTTATGCGAGGAGCAGCCTGGTTAAAGACGATACTTATAAGTAGAGAGTTTCCCACAATCTAGAGGAGACTTGATGGCTTTTAATTCTGCAAGTCCCTAATCCAATTTTAGAATTTTTACTTTTAATCCGTCACCTACTAAATGATGTAAATTTTGGGGAGTGGAGGATGGGGAGTGGAGGATGGGGAGTGGAGGATGGGGAATGGGAAATTTTCTACTCCCTACTCCCTACTCCCTACTCCCCTTTATTTTTTACCCTTTATTGCTTCCGTAATCCACTTATGAAGTGTTGTTGTAACTTCATCAATTACTATTTCTTGAGATTTATGGGTGGCTCTTTCTACAACTTCAACTTTGCCATTAGCGATCGCCCGCCCGGTTACAATTCTATAAGGTATGCCAATCAAGTCCGCATCTTTAAATTTCACTCCTGCCCGTTCATCGCGGTCATCTAGTAGAGTTTCAATTCCCCTGGAATTGAGTTCTGTGTAAAGTTTTTCGGCAATTTCGATTTGTTGAGCATCCTTAATGTTAGGAATTGTGACGATCGCGTGATAGGGTGCGATCGCAACTGGCCAAATAATCCCATCTTTATCGTAAGATTGCTCTACAGCAGCTTGCGCTAATCGCGACACCCCTACACCAAAACAACCCATAACTAGCGGCTTTTCTTCACCCTGTTCATTGGTATAAGTTGCACCCATCGCTTGGGAATATTTAGTACCTAATTGGAAGATGTGACCTGCTTCAATTCCACGGGCGCTGAAGAGAGTTTGTTCTGGGTTGTGGATGGCGCGATCGCCTGGTCTGGCTTTACGAATATCTACTACTCGTTCTGGTAACTTAAATTGCTCACCCCAATTAGCACCAACTACGTGATAACCAGCTTCATTCGCGCCTGTAACAAAGTTTTTTAAATCAACGGCTGTTTGATCCACTAAGCGCAAAAACTTAGGATGAATCTGTTTATTGGCAGTAATATACTCATCTTTGATGTCTGGTGCAATGTAGCCTAAAGGTAGAGATTTAGTTGTCCATGTTTGTTGGGCTTCTACATTTGGTACATCCAAACTAATAATAGTTTTAGCATCATACTCAGGAGCTAATTTGGTCAATTCATTTTGCAATTTGACTTCATTAACTTCCTGATCGCCTCGGATGCTCACCAGAACCAATACCGTTATACCACTATCATAAACTGTCTGATAAAGGACATTTTTCACCAATTGAGTCGGAGAACAGTTGAGGAGTTGACAGACCTTTTCTATCGTTTCTGTTCCAGGTGTATCGCGTTTCTCGTAGGTTGTAAACCGTGAGGTTTCGGCGTCAATTGGTAAAGAAACAGCTTTTTCTACGTTAGCGGCGTATTTACCATCTTCAGTGTAAAGAACTTCGTCTTCGCCAGCTTCCGCCAAAATCATAAATTCTGTGGAACCAGAACCACCAATTGCACCAGAATCAGCTTCCACTGACCGAAAAGCTAGACCAGAACGCCGCAGCATATTGCTGTAGGCTTTATACATATCTTGGTAAGTTTCTTTGAGGCTGGCTTCATCGGCATGGAAGGAGTAGCCATCCTTCATGATAAATTCCCGTCCGCGCATTAAACCAAAGCGGGGACGAATTTCATCACGGAATTTGGTTTGAATTTGGTAGAGGTGTAGGGGTAACTGGCGATAAGAGCGAATCATATCACGAGCGATCGCTGTGATGACTTCCTCATGAGTTGGGCCTAATCCTAATTGTTGCTCACGGCGGTCAATTAGGGAAAACATGATCCCCTCAGCTTTGGTGTAAGTGTCCCAGCGTCCCGATTCCTTCCATAAATCAGCAGGTTGTAATTGTGGTAAAAGACATTCTTGTGCGCCTGTAGCGTTCATTTCTTCCCGCACAATCTGGGAAACTTTTTGCAGTACCCGCCACATTAGCGGCAAATAAGCATAGATCCCACTACCGATGCGACGAATGTAACCTGCACGGAGTAATAATTTATGGCTGGGAATCTCAGCTTCAGCTGGATCATCCCGCAGTGTAACAAATAACATTTGTGAAAGTCGCATCGTTTATTCCCTTTCCAGAATCTCTAATTTCTTTATAAACCACCTGGCGATTAGAAATCGCAGCCACACAAACCTCGTTTGCCTGCGCGGACTAAGAAGGTATCCTAGTTTTTGATGCGCCCAGAGCAAGCGCGATCCGCATCATACAGCCGTTAAAATATGGCATGATATAATCTTTGCAACTATTTAATCTAGGTCTAGGTTATGAGTCCTTTGACATTAAAACTAGACACCGTTCACCTGAGTGACGAACAATTTTATCACTTATGTCAAAATAACCGCGAATTGAAGTTTGAACGCACTACCAAGGGAGAATTAATCATCATGTCCCCCGTTGGTGGTGAAAGCGGGAATCGAGAAGCAGATTTAATTATCGATCTGGGAATCTGGAATCGGCAAGCTGGCCTTGGTTTTACCTTCAGTTCTTCTACTATATTTAAATTACCCAATGGTGGCGATCGTTCCCCAGATGCCGCTTGGATTCAACAAGAACGTTGGCAAGCACTTACGCCTGAACAAAGACGCAAATTTCCCCCCATTGCACCCGATTTTGTCATTGAATTAAGGTCAGCAACAGATGATTTGGAAATGTTGCGTTCCAAAATGCAAGAATATATCGATGCAGGGGTGCAATTGGCATGGTTAATTAACCCCCAACAGCAGCAAGTAGAAATTTATCACCAAGAACAAGATCCAGAAGTGCGAAATCTACCCACAGAATTATCGGGTGAAGATGTATTGCCAGGATTTAGCTTGAGTCTATCCTGTTATTAAGATTTGCAAGTGCTGCTAAACCTCTACTATCTGCCCACAATTCCATTGCAGCAGAAAATACTCTATAAGTCTGCGTAAGTACGCTTCATTAAAATAACTTGCGTACACTAAGAATGTATCCTAAGTTTTCTAACCTGAATGATGTGCCAACCACAGCGCCATAGGCAGATTTTAACGCTACTTCATTACTCAGGGTATACTACAGCCGTTAGGATATCTTAAAAGAAATAACCATCAGGCGATTAGAATCAGGGCATCTTTAGGAGAAACTACGTTGTCTAATGTAATTTATCAAGCACAAGCACCCTTAGAATTTATTCCTCCCGCGTTTAACCCTTTATTATTACGAGTTGTCCATCTGTTGCTACCCAGTTGGATAAAATGGCAAACACCTATTACCCAAATTGAAGCAGACAACGTAGAGGTTCTGGTGGATCTCTATCGCCAGTTTCAGGAGGGTAAGATCCGTTTTCTGCTGGCATTTCGCCATCCGAAAACAGACGATCCGTTTTGTTTGGGTTACTTGCTGTCTCAACTCGTGCCAAAGGTAGCACGATCGCAAGGTACAACACTACAACTTCCCATTCACGCTCATTTTATCTACGATCGCGGCATTCCTCTCTGGGCAGGTGCTCACGTTGGCTGGATTGTTTCTCATTTAGGCGGGACTCCGATTCAGCGAGGTAAAGCTGACTGGACGGGATTACGTTCGGCGCGTGATTTGTTTGCCAATGGTAAATTTCCGATGGCGGCTGCGCCTGAAGGTGCTACTAATGGTTTATCGGAGAATATCAGCCCCCTAGAACCTGGTATTGCCCAATTAGGCTTTTGGTGTGCTGAAGATTTGCACAAAGCTGGAGACGACCAACAGGTTCTAATTGTACCAGTTGGGATTAAATATAGTTATGTTGATGCTCCTTGGGAGGCGATCGCCAATCTTTTAAGTGAATTGGAAGCGGCTAGTGGTTTACCTGTGAATCCAGCAAAAAATGCTTCTGTGGAGTCACTTTATCCCCGGTTGTTGACTTTAGCAGAACATTTGCTTTTGCTCATGGAAGAATTTTACACCCGATTTTATCATCAAAAACTGCCAGATTCCAAGATTGTCAACGGGCAAATTCCAGATAGAAATGAAGCGTTAGCAGTTCGTTTACAAGCTTTGTTGAATGCAGCCCTGTTAATCTCAGAACAGTATTTTAATTTACAGTCAAAAGGTAGTTTGAGTGACCGTTGTCGGCGGGTAGAACAAGCAGGTTGGAATTATATATTTAGAGAAGAATTTAAGAATGTAAAAGGAGTATCTGCTGTAGAAAGAGCTTTAGGCGATCGCATTGCTGAAGAAGCGAATGCACGGATGTGGCACATGCGTTTAGTAGAAAGTTTTGTGGCAGTTTCTGGTAATTATATTCGGGAAAATCCAACAGCAGAAAGGTTCGCTGAGACGACTTTAATTTTATGGCAGATGATTGCTAAAATCAAAGGCAATAAAGTGCAACGTCCGCAATTGGGTAAGCAAAAGGTAAAAATTACTGTGGGTGAACCCATATCTATTTCTGAGCATTACCCAGCATATAACGAAAATCGTTTGGGTGCTAGGCAAGCTGTTGCTGATGTGACAAATGATTTACAGCACGCGTTAGAAAAATTGATTTAATTCGGCGTTGCATAAATGCGGAATCGACAAATAGACCATTTGTAGAGACGCGATTCATCGCGTCTTTACTCCACCCAACGATGTATTGCAATCATTAATTGAATTAGTATAAATTTTGAAAATATCTTTATCAAAAATCGAGCGATCGCCACGCTTGAAAAAAACTATACAGTAATTCTCATAATGAGAATAATTACTCGCCGCTTGCTCCCATACAGAAGTTAATCATACAGTTTTCTGAAATGAGGCGATGCCTACGGCGGGCTACGCCTACGCATTCGTACATTCTCCAAATATCAATACTGCACGCAAACAAGCACAAAAGGTGGATGTGTAACATTAATTAGAACATTCTCGACTCAATAGCAACTGCCCATTATCAAGCCGTGAGATTGATTAAATATACATTAGGATTAGAACTACCAAGTGTGCCGAGTCTGCCCAAAATTTCTGAAGGGTTATTCCCCGTCACCCGTGCCAGAATATTTTGAATATCTGCGCTAGGACTGAAGAAATAAGCCCCCCGTCCCTCGCTGATATTAAATTCTTGAAAGCTGTGAAATAGATTGATTTGACGAGTTGCACCACCAGTAATTACTTCTATCGGTAGTCCCAGAAAGTTGTCTATAACTTGAGAGGACTCACCCCCAAGTGTGTTATCCGGCACGATATTGCTTTGCTGTGCCTGGGTTTTAGCAGTGAAGATACTTGCACTTAAGCAGCCCGCTAACCCTGCCAGTCCAAACTGCAAACACTTGTGTAATGCGTATCTTATCGTCATAGGGTGCTATTCATCTTGATTATCTGAGTATCTAATAAAACTGCACCTTGGGACGATAAATAAGCGAATATTCGTTAATTATGCAGTTTTCTGCAATGAGGCGATGCCTACGGCGGGCTACGCCTACGCATTTGTGCATTCTCCGATTTTTTGGAGTTTTCCTAAAACAACGTTCTCAATGCAAGGTGCGATCGCATTTATTTAGTACATAAGTTTTATATTGAAAGCAGGCGATGCCTACGGCGGGCTACGCCTACGCATTTTGGTTTTTGAGGAGTACGATTGTTAGACTAATCAGTTTGCTTTTAGCCTAATAAACGCTTGAGTTCTGCCGTAAAAGTTTCTGTACCAACCATCCGTGAGTTAGAGAGTGCAGTTTGAGCTTGTTGACCGATAATTAAATCTTCCAATTGAGCAAGTCGGTTGATTAATTGTTCGTAGTTTTCGACAGATATAATCACATAACTAGGTTGTGATTCTTTTGTTAGTAAAACAGGCTCAATAGCAGCTTGGTTTAAAATTTCACTATGGGTATTTTGGATTTCTGTAACAGAAAAGCGCTACATCTTAACAACTTTACCAAAAACTTATAGCTATATTCTAACGTGCGAAGCGCAAAATTGATTGTTAGCAAAGATGGCAATACAGTTTTCTGAAATGAGGCGATCGCATTCGTGCATTTTCCAAGAATGAAAACTGCACCCAAACAAGCAGAAAAGGCGGATGTGTAGCATGAATATGTCGGATATTGTGTAATTCATCGGCAGCAGTAAAACTACTGACTGCTAATTAGTCCCTTGATTTTTCAGCTAAGTAATTACACAACTTCAGCTTTTTACAAATTAATTGCATATTTTAGCAGGATGTGAAAACAATGATTATCGTCATGAAATCCGGTTGTCCTCGACAAGAAATTGAATTATTATTGACAGAACTTTCGCGCTGGAAGATTGTCCCAGAAATCTCTGTAGGTAAACACAAAGTAGCAATTGGTTTGATTGGTGATACAACGGAAATCGACGTGCAGCAAGTGCAAAATCTCAACCCTTTTATTGAGCAAGTGCTGCGGGTAAAGAAGCCATTCAAACGAGCTAGTTTAGAGTTTCGTTATGGTGAACCCAGCGATGTAAACGTGTCTACACCCTCCGAAACTATCACCTTTGGTCAAAACCATCCTGTAGTCGTAATTGCAGGCCCCTGTTCTGTCGAAAGCGAAGAGATGATTATAGAAACTGCGCTGCGAGTCAAAGCCGCAGGTGCAAAGTTTCTCAGAGGAGGTGCTTACAAACCACGAACTTCACCTTATGCTTTCCAAGGACATGGAGAAAGTGCTTTAGACTGGTTAGCAACAGCCAGATCGGTTTCTGGCTTGGGTATTATTACTGAGGTGATGGATGGGGCTGAATTAGAAATGGTGGCATCAGTCGCAGATATCGTGCAAATTGGTGCCCGTAATATGCAAAACTTTTCCCTTTTGAAAAAAGTCGGTGCAACAGGTAAACCTGTGTTACTCAAACGTGGTTTGTCAGCCACTATTGAAGATTGGCTGATGTCTGCTGAGTATATTTTGGCAGCAGGAAATCCCAATGTGATTTTATGCGAACGGGGCATTAGGACTTTTGATCGGGAGTATACACGCAATACTTTAGATATATCTGCAATTCCGGTTTTGCGTAGTCTGACTCACCTGCCAATTGCTGTTGATCCTAGTCACGGTACTGGTAAATCGGAATTGGTGACACCAATGGCAAAGGCTGCTTTAGCAGCTGGTTGTGATTCGCTAATGGTCGAGGTTCACCCTAATCCTCAAAAAGCCCTTTCAGATGGGCCTCAGTCGCTCAATTTTGCCAGCTTTGAAGAATTTATGAGAGAAATGGCTCCCTTGGGCAAATTCTTTGGTCGCTGGCAAGAACAGAAATACACAAAAAGTGTCGAAACTAATTCTCTACTCCCCTTACTAAATTGGAAGATTGGAGTTCTTTAACAAGAGAAACAGGAGGCAGGAGGCAGGAGGAATACTGCCCAACGCTGCGCTGCTAGACTCGCTACCACTCTACCACTGCACTATCTGTCTCCTGCCTTCTTCACTAATTGTCAAGGTTGAAAACTTTAGTCATAAACTCTCAAAAGTATGGATACACTTCGCTTAAATAAAAACACTGCTAATAAAACTGTCTTTCCTTTTGTGTATGGTTGTGATGAGACTGTAATTGTAGGCGATCGCAATCTCACTGTTGAAGAAGTAACTAGTGTAGCGCGTTATGGCAAACAAGTACGTTTAACTGACGATCTGGAAAAATTGGCTAATATCCAAGCATCCTGCGATTTTATTAGCCATGCAGTTGAATCTGGCGAACCTATTTATGGGGTGACAACTGGTTTTGGCGGTATGGCAAATGTGGTGATTTCTCCTGAATCTGCGGCTTTACTACAAAATAATTTGATGTGGTATCACAAAGTAGGTGCAGGAAAAAAATTACCTCTGGCTGATGTTCGGGCTGCAATGCTTCTACGTGCAAACTCGCACATTAGTGGTGCATCGGGGATTCGTTTGGAAATCATCAAGCGGATGCTGATATTCCTCAATGCTGGTGTTACACCTCATGTCTGCGAATATGGTTCAATTGGTGCTAGTGGTGATTTAACACCTTTAGCATATATCACTGGGGCATTAATTGGTTTAAATTCCAGCTACACCGTTGACTTTAACGGTGAAGAAATGAATGCACTAACAGCCCTAAAAAAGCTCGGTTTAGAACCATTACAACTACTTCCGAAAGAAGGGTTGGCGATGATGAATGGCACATCAGTGATGACAGGTATCGCTGCCAATTGCGTCTACGACACCAAGAATCTTTTAGCATTAGCAATGGGCGCTCACGCCTTAGCTATTCAAGGTTTAAATGGGACTAATCAATCATTTCACCCATTTATCCATAAGCTGAAACCACATTCAGGACAAAAACGGGCTGCTAACGAAATGCTCAACCTGTTGGAAGGTTCACGCTTAGTTCGAGAAGAGTTAAATGGTTCTCACAATTATCGCGGCGAAGATCCAATTCAAGACCGTTATTCACTGCGTTGTTTACCTCAATATATGGGGCCAATTGTCGATGGACTTGAGCAAATTCAAAAACAAATTGAAGTAGAAATTAACTCTGTAACTGACAACCCACTTATCGATGTAGAAAACCAAGCAAGTTATCATGGTGGTAATTTCTTAGGTCAGTACATTGGCGTAGGCATGGATCAATTGCGTTACTACATTGGGTTATTAGCTAAACATCTAGATGTTCAAATAGCCTACTTGGTAGCACCAGAATTTAACAATGGGCTTTCTCCATCTTTAGTTGGTAATAAAGAACGGAGTGTAAACATGGGGTTGAAGGGATTACAAATTACTGGCAACTCGATTATGCCTCTGTTAACCTTCTATGGAAATTCTATAGCTGACAGATTTCCTACCCACGCGGAACAATATAATCAAAATATCAACAGTCAAGGTTTTGCGTCCGCAAATTTAGCGCGTCAATCAGTAGAAATCTTTCAACAATATATAGCGATCGCCTTAATGTTTGGCGTGCAAGCAGTTGATTTACGCACATACAAAACTGTTGCACATTATGATGCTCGTGTCACCCTCTCACCTGCAACCAGAGATTTATATCTTGCAATCCGCGATGTAGTTGGACAAGCGCCTTCTCCTGACAGACCTTACATCTGGAATGACCACGAACAAGCCCTAGACGAACACATTGCCAAAATTGCAACTGATATCGCTAATGGTGGACAGATTGTGCAAGCTGTTAATGATCTTTTGTTGATGTGACACTCCTATTACTAATTCGTAATGACGCTCGATGACTCGCTAACGCTACGCTAACGTAATTCGTAATTAGGAAAATCAAATTCAATCAGGGTTTTAAGGTTTGCATCTGTAGGGGTGCAAAACCTTACATCCCCTCTTTGGAATAATTGGTATTAATTCACAACTATAGCTATAGCGAACAAGGTTAGGACATCAAGTGATGATAAAACTTAGACACCAAAAGACTTTTCACCCAGTTCCCAGTCCCTTGCTATAAATGCAGTCTCAATCTGTTACGAATGGTGATGATTTTTTCTAATTAAATAGGAGATAAAATACAATGGTTAAACAAAGTATCTACCAAAATGCACGTAAAAAACCTCCTGGACCAACAGGTTTTCCGATTATTGGCTGCTTTCCCCAAATGTCAACAAATCCGCTGCAATTCCTCACCAATGCAGCGCGTAAGTATGGTGGAGTTGTGCATCTGGGGGCAATCGGGCCACAACAACTTTACTTGATTGCCGATCCAGATTGTGTAAAATATGTCCTGCAAGAAAATCCTCAGAACTACACAAAAGGTGAAAATTTCCAGGACATGAAACTGGTTATTGGTGAAGGCTTGGTGATTAGCGAGGGTGATTCATGGCGTTCCCAGCGTCGCCTAATGCAACCATCTTTTCACCGCCAGCAAATCGCCGCGATGGTCAATGACATGACACAGCTTACCGCCGAGATGGTAGAACGCTGGCAAAAAAAACCCGCAGGTGCAACCCTCGATATCTCTGCGGAAATGCTGGTGCTGACACAGAAGATTCTCCTAAAGACGACTTTGAGTCTCGATGCTGATAGCGACACCACTGAACTAATTCAGGCTTGGAATACTATCTACAAGTTCCTGAGCGATCGCTTATGGGCTATCATCAAACCACCTATTAACTTCCCTACGCCAAAAAACCGCCAGTTTCAACAAGCAATTAACACCCTGCGCACAATTGCCAACAACATCATCCAACAACGCAAACAAGGCAATCATACCACTCATGACATACTTTCAATGTTCATGAGTACTCAGGATGAGTCTGGTAAAGGATTGAGTGACCAGCAATTACATGACCAGATAGTTGGACTCTTCTCTGCTGGATTTGAGACTTCAGCTGTAACACTTGGCTGGATCTGGTACTTGCTTTCCAAATATCCCACTGTGGAACGCCAGTTACAAGCAGAACTGACTACGGTATTGGCTGGAAGAACCCCGACCTTTGAGGATCTGCCGCACCTGAAATATACCAAAATGGTTGTCCAAGAAGCAATGCGACTTTATCCAGGTGCTTGGGTTTATGCCCGCAACAACTTAGCCGATGATTTAATTGGCGGCTATCATATCCCAGCTGGCTCGATGCTTTTGTTCAGTCCCTTTGTCACGCACCGCCTTCCTGCTTTTTGGGATAATCCTGAAGGCTTTGATCCTGAGCGATTCACACCAGAACGTTCTGTTGATCGTCCGCGTTATGCATACTTTCCTTTCGGTGGCGGCCAACGTCAATGCTTAGGTGACATATTTGCATTAACGGAAATTCAGTTGATTGTAGCAATGGTGTGTCAACATTTCCGCCTTAATCTACTGCCTGAACACCCAGTTGAGTGCCAGCCATTACTAACTCTGCAAACATGCAAAGGCATCCTGATGACATTGCAGCCACGAACTGAACTTGATAATGTCAGTCAAAATACTCAAAAGACATTATTAACATTGAATTCTGACTATCAATCACTGTCGAAATAGACAAAAGTAATCAAGTCGAGTGAGTCTTTGTAGCCATGAATATTGCTCATCATATCGAACGGGGTTGTCAACTCTATCCTGATAAAATCGCTCTGATTTTTGAAGATAAATCTTTTACTTACAAACAGCTTAATCAATTAGTAAATCGTCTAGCTAACAGTTTACGTGGATTAGGAATTAAAAAAGGCGATCGCGTAGTTTTGTTTTTGCCAAATATTCCCGAATTTATCATTTCTTATCTTGGCATTCTCAAAATCGGTGCAGTTGTTGTCTCAGTCAACGTTATGCTGAAAAGTAATGAAGTTAGATACATTCTCAACGATTGTGCTGCTAAGGCAATAATTACCACAGAGTCACTCATTGAAAATGTACCAGACGCAGATTTACCCGAACTGCAACACATTTTGATTGCCGAGGGTAGGGCCAAAAAGGGAATTTCTTTAGCGAAACTGATGGAAAGTGCTTCTAGCAATGCAGATGCTATTGAAATAGATCGCCATACTCCTGCTAGCATCGTCTATACATCGGGAACAACAGGTTTTCCTAAAGGAGCGACACTTTCCCACAGCAATATAATTTCTAATATGTATTCCCAAAACCGTTGTTGTGGAATGCAACCAAATGATCGATTACTACTTTACTTACCATTATTTCATTGCTTTGGTCAAAATGCTATTCTCAACGCAGCATTAAATGTCTGTGCCACAATTATCCTAAAACGTCGATTTGATCTTGAGCAAATACTTAATGCGATCGCTACTCATCAAGTAACAATGTTTTTTGGAGTACCAACGGTATTCATCAATCTTCTAAATAGTGATTTATCTGGCTACAACCTCAATAGTGTACGTTACTACTTTTCAGCCGCCGCACCGATGCCAATTGAAGTTGCCCAAACTTGGCGAGATAAGTATGGAAAAGTCATTAATGAAGGATATGGTTTAACTGAAACATCGCCATGTGCATCTTATAATCACGATTTGAAATACAAACTTGGTTCCATTGGCGCTCCAATTGAGAATGTAGAAATGAAAGTTATTGACGACAATGGTCGTCAGGTACAGCTTGGTGAATTGGGTCAGATAGTCATTCGAGGGCCTAACGTCATGCTTGGTTATTGGAATCGCCCATTTGAAACTGCCCAAGTAATTAAAAATGGCTGGTTCCATACTGGCGATATTGGTCGGGTAGATGAAGATGGTTTTTTCTACATCGTTGACCGGATGAAAGATATGATTAATGTGTCTGGATTTAAGGTATATCCGACTGAAGTTGAAAATGTGATTTATCAACATTCATCTGTTGCTGAAGTAGCTGTATATGGCGTTAAAGATGCTATCAAAGGTGAGAGAGTTCAGGCAAATATTATTCTTAAGCAGGGCAACATAATTAGCGAAGAACAAATCCTCAAGTTTTGTTCGGAAAGAATGGCAAAATACAAACTTCCCTGTGCTATTAATTTTGTAGATTCCCTGCCCAAAAATCCAACTGGCAAAGTTTTAAAACGAATTTTACGCCAGCAATCAAGCTCTCAATTAGCTGCTGTTAATAACTAAATGCTATAGGAATCATATTTGATTTATGAAATTATCTACGTAGCTGGGGATGGTGGGGCCCCCTCTGGGGATAAGGGGTAATGGGGAGTAGGGAATAGGGCTGAAGGCTTTTCGAGTTGTAGGGAGTTTTTTCAAAAATCAAATCATAGTCCTATAGCTTGAGCCAAGTAATCAATATAGGACTTACGCAAAACATAACGAAAGTAGCGGTAATTCATGAATTACCGCTACGCAATAATCAGGTTTTCAGGCACATCTTGCGTAAGTCTTGCAATAAAGCTAAAAAATCAACAAATAGGAATCAAGGTTGGCAATGGTGAATACTAAATCTATCAACAAAAACGCTCATTCTTCTCAAGCTTTGGGAACAAAAATTAACCCTGCATCTAATCAAATTTTATTTGAAACTTCAACTGGATCTTCCATTTTCTCTCCGGCATCGCTGAATGAAAAATCTCTAGAGTCAGAATTAACCCCTACCATCGCAGAGGCTCTAGTTGAAATCCTGGAAAATTTGGGAGTTAACTATGCATTTGGTGTTTCAGGAGGCGGTATTGGGCCATTATGGGCAACATTAAACCGTAGCAGCATCGAATTGTTGCACTTCCGCCATGAATCAGGAGCAGCTTTTGCCGCTACCGAGACTTATTTTGCCAGCGATCGCCCCGTCGTGGTATTCACTACTACAGGCCCTGGTATCACTAACGCTCTGACTGGGCTTTTTGCTGCACGAGGGGAAGGAGCAAAGGTAATTTTCTTGTCAGCTGCAACTTCAACTGGAAATCGCGGTCGGGGAGCTTGTCAAGAAACCAGCGCCCACACAATGCCTTTCTCAGGAATTTTTACATCAGGCCCACTATTCAATTACGCAACCATATTAGAGTCTGGAGATCAACTACCAGAAATTTCTCGCAGACTTGCCCAAGGTTTAGCACAACCAGGCAGCTTTGTAGCCCATATTAGTGTTCCTACGCCAATACAGACGACACGATTAAAAGTACAGTTACCTCAGCCAGCATTTTCTCAAACTGTACCAACTGCCAGTGAAGAAGCGATCGCTGAATGTGTAAAGTTGTTATCAGCAGAATCTTTTGCTATCTGGGTTGGCTTCGGTGCACGACACGCCGCAGAGGAAATCTGCCAATTGGCAGAAAAAACTGGGGCGGCGGTAATGACATCACCTCGCGCCAAAGGCATTTTTCCAGAACATCATCCCCAGTTTATCGGTGTCACAGGCTTTAGTGGGCATTTATCTGTCCTGAAATATATGCAGGAACAACGACCACAACGCATACTAGTGTTGGGAACGCGCCTTGGTGAGCCGACTTCATTCTGGAGTCCAGCAATGATTCCTGTTAATGGGTTCGTCCATGTTGATATCGACCCACAAGTTCCAGGAGTGGCTTATCCATCAGTAGAGACTCTTGCTGTCCACTCGGAAATCAAAGCATTCCTCAAAGCTTTATTAAAACACCTTCCAGAACGTCTTAATTGGTTTCCCACTTCCTCACTACCCCGTCCTGAAGCCTACACCAATACTCAGCGCCCAAATGGCTTAGTGCGACCCGAAGCACTGATGGATGCAATTCAACGGCTGATTATTGAGGGCAGCGATGCCTCAATCTTAGCTGAAGCAGGTAACTCCTTTGCTTGGGCAACTAATTTACTGCGATTTAACCAACCAGGTCGTTACCGGATTAGTACTGGTTTTGGGTCTATGGGTCATGCTGCCACTGGGGTAGTTGGTACTGCATTAGGACGAAAAGGTAAAGCCGTTGCGATTGTTGGCGACGGAGCAATGTTGATGAACAATGAAGTCAGCACAGCCGTAAAATTCGAGATTCCAGCTGTCTGGATTGTCCTCAACGATGGACGCTACAATATGTGCGCCCAAGGAATGGCATTGCAGGGATTAAGTGGGAACGTCCCTATAGATACGGAGATACCGAGTACTAATTTTGCTGCGATCGCTAGAGCTATGGGAGCCGATGGCATCTGTGTTAATACTGAGTCTGACTTAGAAGCAGCTATAGAAAAAGCACTTGCCTCTAGGGTTCCATTCATTATTGATGTGAAGATTGACTCAACGCGACCCGCACCGATTGGAGGTCGCATTCAGAGTCTGATTAAGCAAGGAGCCATAGAAGCCAAAACAGGCCGTTCCTAAATCCGTACATCTAATCATACCAATAGAACGAACTTACGCAATAACTCTCTAAAACTCTTATTTCTCTACGTCCTTTGCGTCCTTAGTACAACATTTCATTAATTCGTAGCGAATTCTCTGCGTGCCTCTGCGCTTTCCTTTGCGTTTAAATCTCATACCTCAATTCGCCACGATTTTCCACAAAGCTGTACTTAGCGGTTCGTTTTTTCATTATTTTGCGTAAGCTCTATTCCATTAATCAAAAGGAGATTTGTCATGACAACATTAGAACCAGTAGGTATTCGCGCAGTCTCAGTTAACTTTCCTAGCATCATCCGCACAAACGATTACTACAGAGAAAATTTCCCCAAGATGGTTGCTGAGGCTGAACAAAAAACCCTAGCTAAACTTTTTGTACCCGATAATGCCACAGTCAATAGTGACGACGATATCTGGTCACAAGAGGTAGCACCGTATATATCAGACCCCTTCCGTGGGACTGTCGAGCGAAGGGTATTAGCTGCCGATGAGACTTCGCTCTCACTAGAGTATCGCGCCGCTATCGATGCTCTCGAAGCTGCAAAGCTATCTCCTGAAGACATCGATTTGATGCTGGTTACTTCACTGTTTCCAGAGCAAATCACACCTGGTAATGCTGCCTTTCTCGCTGGGAAATTAGGACTACAAGGTGCGGCGTGGAATATAGAATCAACTTGCACTTCAGTATTGGTTTCCCTTCAGACGGCCTGTTCTTTGGTGCAAACGGGACAGTATCGCAATGTGTTAGTGGTTGTCTCAACTACCTACTCACGCTATACCGACGAAAATGATACTCTGGCGTTTTTATCAGGCGACGGTGCTGGAGCCTTTGTAGTTGGTAAGCTCAAACCAAATCAAGGTATTCTTGGTACGAAAATTGCCAATACCTCTGCTACCTGTGGAGCTTTCTATAATGAATTCACCACCGATGAGCATGGCAACGTCAAAATGTTCATCCGAGGCGGCAAGGGTGCAAGTAAGATGTTTAACGAGACGACGGTGAAGTTTATTCGTCTATGTTGCCACGGTGCGATCGCTGATGCTGGACTCACCTTAGATCAAATTAACTTTTTTGTTTTCAATACACCCAGCGCTTGGTATTCACGAGTTTGCATCCGCGCTTTAGATATCGAACCAGAGCGTACAATCAACATCAATCCCCTATATGCCAACATTGGGCCAACCTTTCCCGTTGCTAATCTCTATCACGCCGCTCACGCAGATAAAATTCGTGAAAACGATTTAGTTCTCGTCTATACAATGGGTTCGTCATCTAATGCTGGTGGTTGTGTAATGCGTTGGGGCGATGTCGCGTTAGGCCCTGCTCCCGCTTCCTCAGTCAGCCTTTCTCAACCAGAGGATAGAATTCTGATCCGTCACTAGAATTATAGTCATATATAGGACTCATATTTGATTGCGTGAAAAAACTCCGTACACTCAAAAAGTCTTCTTTCCTACTCCCCACTCCCTACTCCCCACTCCCAGCCTACACAAATAATTTCAGGAATCAAACCAGATTCCTATATCAATTTGAGATTGTGCATAAAACTGTATTGCTATTTATTTCACAATACAAGGATTATGTACATACAGATGGTATTTTTGCTGATAATGCGTAGGCATAGCTCGCTGTAGGCATCGCTTGCCAAACGGTCAACTTCCCAGCATTCAAGTATAGTTATATTGCGAGATAACTAAAATGGCTTTGTTGAATAAATTCTCGATGGCTTCTGCTATCAGCATCGCAGCATGTTTAGTTTTAGGAATGGTTGGCATAAATCCAGCCGAAGCTGCTCTTTTTAAATTTACTTTCGAGGGTGAAGGAGCAAATGGTTACTTTATTTATGATGACTCAGCTAATAAGATAGAACCTCTTGGGCCGAACGTTCCTCTTGCTGAGTATGATGGCTCAGTGGAAAAGTATTTTGTTAATGCAGGGGATATTCTGGCTCAGGGAACAAAAGGATCGCAGGAAGATATACATAATGAAGCCAGAAATATTGTTTATCTTGGACGTGCCGGTAGTTTGGGCTACGATGGCGCCATTGATGACTTTATTCTTTACGTTCCTCCGGCTGCTCGTGGGCAGCAATACGGTTTATCAATTCGCTTTAGTTACCCAGAGGGTACCTTTTCAGATTCTGTTGCCATCAGAACAAGCGTACCTGACACCGCGAGACTCAGAGTTTACCCATACTGGGACTTTCCTAATACAACGGGAGACTACACCTTTGAAGGAACTGTTAAAACAAAAATCGAGCAAATTCCTGAACCTGCATCAGTGGCTGCATTACTGGGAGTAGGTGCTTGGTTTATCTTCCGTCGTCAGCGCCGACAATTATTATCTGCACAGGATTAATTACACCGAACCAGTTTAATATATTTAGGTCAAAAAAGAATGCAACAAATAGACCATTTGTAGAGACGCGATTCATCACGTCTTTAACCAAACATGTGTTGCAATCATTAATTTAATTGGTATTAGTTTCAAAAACTAATTTAGCAATCAATCTTTGAGAAAGGTAATAAAAATGACTCCATTGAATCAATTATCGCTTCCTGCTATTTCAAGCGTAGTAGCATTAGTCATATCAGCAACATTAAACATAGATACTGCTCAGGCAGCATTGTATAAATTCACTTTCGAGGGTGAGGGAGTGAACGGTTACTTTACTTACAATGACACTACCATAGGGTTTGCAAATTCACCGAACGCTACCGGATATTTTGAAGGGGGATATGATTATAAATTTGACTTGGGCGAGAAGGGAGTTTTTCAAGGAACTATTGGCAATCCGATTGTTTTTTTGCCCCGTCTAGAAGATGGTATTACAGCACCTGAAACCGACGATTTTCTTTGGGAAGTACTCGCTTCTCAACGGCAGCCAGCGTCTAAGTTTGCTTTGGTGAACTATTTTCATTACCCAAAGGGTTCATTTGATGGCTCTACTGCAATACGGACAACAGTCCCAAGTACTGCAATCCTTGATGTCTATCCAAATGTGGACTTTCCTAATTCAATAGGCAACCTGTTGTATACAGGAACTGTCCAAACCCGAATTGAGAAAGTTCCTGAACCTGCATTATTGCCTGCATTGTTGGGAGTAGGCGCTTGGTTTATCTTTCGTCGTAAACATCACTCTTCGATGCGGCAAACAAATTAAACCAATTCGCAATTCGCAATGACGCTCGCGGACTCGCTAACGCTGCGCTAACGCAATTCGCTTTTTCCGTGTTGTAACGGGGATAAAGACAAGAGCCACAACACTTGCGGCTTGATAGAAGCCGGAGATTTAAACCCCTACACTTTGTTAATAATATATTTTGAAAGTCTTATGCTTCCAGAAAAGCTGAAAAAAATTGACCAACAACTCATTGATTTACTAGGTAAAAGAATTGCAGTTTTGGCTGAATCACAATCCATTTCTTTAGAAGAACAAATTACTAATTTTGCATTTGACTTGGTGCAGGCTGGTGTTCCAGAGTCGATGTGGCAAAATCTGGTTACAGGTTGTAGCTCTGCTGTTGCTAGTGCATTTTCGCCTCCAACTAAGACCAAGCCACGACGGGTTACTCTAGTTGGTGGACGGGGGATGATGGGGCACTTTTTCCAGCAGAAGTTATCAGCCGCCGGTCACTACGTCAGTATTCTCGATCGCGGTGATTGGGAACAAGCAGAATCTCTGTTAGAAAAAGCAGATTTAGTTTTAGTCTGCGTTCCGATTGAAGATACAATAGAGGTTATTTATAAGCTTGCTAAATACCTTTCTGGGACTACTGCTTTAGCTGACATTGCGAGTATTAAAACTCCAATATTACAGACTATGCTTGAGGAGCATAGTGGGCCTGTAATGAGCTTGCACCCAATGTTTGGCCCAGGTATCAAATCGTTCTTGTCTCAAAAAGTTGTAGTCTGTTCTGGTCGTGGAGACGATGCTTTTCAATGGCTTCTGGATTTGATTGAAAATGATGGTGGTAAACTAATTGTATCTACACCAGAAGAACACGACCAAATGATGATTGCTGTTCAAGCAATCCGTAACTTTAAAACCTTTTGTCTTGGAGTTTTTCTAGCAGAAGAAGAGATTGACATCCGTCGAAGCTTAAATTTTTCTAGCCCAATTTTCCGTCTAGAAATTGACATAGTTGGTCGCTTGTTTGCTCAGTCTGCACCTCTAATAGTAGATATTATGCTTGCTACATCAGAGCGCCGTGAAGCTATTAAACGACTAGCGGTAACATATAATCGGTTGGCGCAATTAATTATTCACAACGATCGAGATAACCTGATTCGGGAGTTCAAAACAACCCATAGCATTTTGGGAGAAGAAATGAACTCTGCTGTAGAGGAAAGTACTCAGATGATTAACACCCTGAGTACACTCTTAGCAGCTAGGGATGTCGAACAAAAACAACCATATTTTGTTAGTAAACAAAGTGCGATGCCTTTGGCGGGCGTAGCCATCGCTAATCAACCTATAGCATCATGAGCTGATAAGAGTTTCAGAGAGTTTTTGCATAAATCCAAGACCTTATAGACTCAACGCTAATTTTTACAATACAACCAAAAATGTTAACCAGAAAACAATTTTTAACGATGAGTGCAGGTTTAGGAGTAGGAATTCTGCTTCCCGAAGTACTCAAAGCCAAGAAAACCTATGCAGCCTCGCCTCAACTCTCAAAATTTACCGAGTCTCTGCCCATTTCATACCCGATTTCACCACCTAGTACCTTAGATATTGCCCCAGGTAAACATTCGTTCCACAGCAGCTTAGGGTCTTTTCCCACTTGGGGTTACGGCGGATTGTCTTATCTTGGCCCCACTTTCGAGGTAACAAGGGGAACGCCAGTTAGGATTCGGGCATTCAACAAACTCGGTACTCATCCATTAGCTGGCTCAGTCGATACAAGCTTACATGGTGTCAATGCGTCTGACATAACTAACCCACGGACAGTCATACACTTACACGGCAGCAATACCGAACCTGACAGCGACGGTTATCCAGAAGACACATATCTGCCTGGACAGAGCAATGTGTACAACTACAACAACAATCAAGAAGCAGGGACACTCTGGTATCATGACCATTCCCTTGGCATGACCGCCTTGAACCTCCAAGCTGGGCTGGCTGGGATGTATCTGATTCGAGATGATGACGATCCCATCGGTGGCAATGGCCCTCTTGGTATCCCTGCTGGAGCGCCCTATGAAGTGCCCTTGATACTACAAGATCATTCTTTCAATTCCAATGGTTCGATGTCCTTTCCAGCAAAATGGGATCATGAGTTTTACGGCGATGTTGCTGTTGTCAACGGCAAGGCTTGGCCAAACCTCAATGTTGACCGAACTTTGTATCGCTTCCGCATCGTTAACGCTTCAAACTCCCGATTCTTCAGACTTAAGCTGTCGTCAAATCAGCAACTAATTCAAATTGGCTGTGACGGAGGATTCTTGAACACTCCAGTATATTTGTCTAAGCTACTGCTGGGGCCTGGTGAACGAGCTGATGTACTAATCGATTTTTCTACAAGTCTGCCAGGAGATAAGATCGTATTGCAAAATGACGCTGCTGCACCGTATCCCAAAGGCTTGGCTACAGTCATTGACCAGGGTTACTTTAGAATGCCAGAAATCATGCAATTCACAGTGAATCGGGGCGCTGCTGTTCCTAAAGCTATTCCCATACGGTTGCGAGTAAACAATCCATTGATAACAAAGATTGCTACCAAACCAGTAAGACAGCGCAACCTGGTTCTAACAGATATTTTGAACTCTAAATTTCAGGTGTTAGCGATGATGCTCAACGCAGTTTACTGGCATGAAGCAGCCAATCACCCAGAATTAAGGGAGCAACCACAAGTAGACACAGTAGAGCAGTGGAACTTCATCAATCTACAGCCATTCGCTCACACAATGCACCTGCATCTAGTACCATTTCAAATCCTCAACCGCCAATCAATTAATGATACTGCCTACTCCGCAGCATACAGGGCTACTGGGCCGCGTCAAGTACTTATGCACCATGCGCCTGGTGGGGATAAAGTGCCATTCGGTTATCCACCACTTGACCCTACCCCCTATTTAAAAGGTTTGGCAAAACCACCAGCAGCAAATGAAGCTGGTTGGAAGGATACTGTGGTAGTCAATCCGTTTGAGGTTGTTCGTCTGATAGTTCCCTTCGGTGCTAAAGCCACAGCGAATTTACCTTTTGGCAATTCATTTACTGGACGCTTCGTGTGGCACTGCCACATGCTTAATCACGAGGATAACGACATGATGCTACCCTTTGACGTACTACCGTAGCCCTTGCCAACACCTATTAGTTACACAAAGTTAATAATGGTTTGAAATAAAAGGGAAAATGGAATGAATTTTGACAAAAAGCTTGCAGTTACCATCACTAGTACGGTCTGCCTTTTAACAACTACAATGGCTCCTGTTTCAGCCGCAATTTTTAATTTTTCCTACTCTGGTACGAGTGTACTTGACCCCAATGACATTGTTACAGTTGCAGGAAAATTAACAACTAACTCCTACGATTCAGCCACAAATAGTTATGAAATTATAGATATTACTGGCACAAGAAATGGCAACCCAATAGAGTCTTTGTTATCTCCAGGATCATTTCTTGACAATGATAATCTCTTATTCGCTGAAACTCCGGCGTTGGATGAATTCGGATTTGCTTACACCGTAGGAGGATCGTCATATAATGTGTTTTACACTTATGACTATTTAGAAATAGGAGAGCAAGGTTATTACACAGGTTATCCCCTCACTTCTTTTTCTATAACACCTATCCCTGAGTCTTCGTTAATGTTAGGTATACTAAGTATAACTGTTTTAGTGGCTATCAAAAAAAAGAAAGGGTAGATTAGCTCATTTAAAAAACTCGATAATCCCAATGTGGGCGTTGCTGATTCAGGTCAAATGATAGAGACAATTCATTAGCAGCAGCATCACCTAAATCAACTAAAAATAGCCAGATGGTAAACAAATTTTGGAGACTACTTCATATAGCAATTATCTAGAAGTTTAAAATATCTAATGATTCTTCTATCTCTAAATCTAATATTATTTCTCGTGTATCTTTGAGTGCTTCTAGTTTACCTTCTTTACGATAGATGTCTGCTGCTTTTTGAAAATCTTCAATTGCTCCCTGTTTATCTGCAATTTCTAAACGAATATTACCACGATTATAATAAGCATCAGCATAATTAAAATTAATCTGAATTGCCTGAGTATAATCTTCAATTGCGCCCTCAAAGTCTCCTAAATCTGAACGAGCATTACCACGGTTGTAATAAGCATCAGCATAACTGGGATTAATCTGGATTGCTTGAGTATAATCTTCAATTGCACCCTCAAAATCTCCTAAATCTGAACGAGCATTACCACGTTTTTTATAAGCTATGGCATCTTGAGGATTAATTTTGATTGCTTGAGGAAATCCTGGCTGAGAGCCTAATAAATAACGAGCAATCCCACGGTTTTTATAAGCATCAGCATAATGAGGATTAATTTTAATAGCCTGGGTATAATCCTCAATTGCTCCTTGGTTATCTCCAACATGAGAACGAGCTTCAGCCCGATTTTTATAGGTTACGGCAACATTAGGATTAATTCTAATAGCTTGAGTATAATCATTAATTGCTTCCTCTAATCGCCCCAATTGATAGAGAGCTAAACCTCGTTTATTGTAAGATTTAGCATCATGAAGATTTTTTTGGATTGCCTGAGAATAATCTGCGATCGCAGCTTCATAATCTCCTATTTGATAATTAGCTAAACCTCGTTTATAATATACAAAATCAACATCACTTTGATTAACTTGTAAGGCTTGATTATAGTTAGTAATTGCATTTGTATATTCTCCCCTTTGAAAGTATTCATCACCCAATTTTACATAAAACATATTTAAATCTTCATGATCATATTCAGGCTGAAAAGAAGATTGGAGTACCTGATGATTAGTTGGCTTAGATAGAATTTCCTGTTTCGGAAGATATTTATAAATAGGTGGTTGTTGCCGAGAAGAATTATTTATAGAAGATTGTAACTGTTCTAGATAGCACCATAAACCACCACCATATAGTAATTGTTCTATTCCAAAAGAAATTTTACCAGTCTTTAACTTAATCATTTGGGTTGGGAGAAAGCCAGCCAAAAAAAGATGATACTCAGATTGTGCTTCACTGACATCTTCTTGAATTAAAATGCAAACTACAACTGCATTTTTTTCAACTTCTTCAGAACTAATTGACCATCTAACTCTGTCAATGCGACCATGACGAGATTTAACTTCAATACCAATGGATGGGTCAGAAGTCAAAGTAAAATCTATATTGCCATCGCCGCCAAATCGCTTTTCATAATCGACTTCGGTAATAAAATCAGCTAAACGTTCTTTGACAACTTCCTCACCCAACTTTCCTTTGAGATAGCTAATAAAAACATCACGGACTGGTAAAACACGCTTATATTTTTCAGCCATCTGCCAGCAAAATTCCCGTAGTGCCTTTAACCTCTCTCCAGAAATTATAGTTAATTCACTATATTGACCTTCTGTTTCACAATGAAGCAGACAACCAGATGCTAACCTTTTAATAAAATCAGACTGTAGCGATCGCAGTAGTGTAATCCAGTCCATTTATGTTTCTGCGAATCTTTTGATGAGATTATTCTATTAAAATATCCATTCGGCGTAAACCTTTTAATTAGCTTGGATGATATTCCCAAAAATTGTTTACTATTTTGTAATAATTATTCATTTAAATTAATATATTAGAATGGGCTATGATACTCGTCGTTGGACATTGGCGTAATTTAGATTAGTTTTGAAGGTGCGGCCATGTTTGATTATGCCAGAGTATTGAGGAGTTGGGGGGAAGAGTGCGATCGCTCTTAATAATACATGAAATATTAATTAGCTAACCACCAAGATCGCAAATGACCCAAAATCACAACCCCAAGCCTCCCACCGACTCCAGTCCCCCCTCCTCGCTTGCGGGCTATCCATTAGTCACATCTTTCTTTACAATCTTGAAACGCTTGTTTTGTAGGCATCTTAAACACGCTCGGTGTGAGGCATACTTGACAAGTTACCTCTTAATATTCTCGCTAAAAGTAGGTTTTTATTGAGAATTAACGACGAACGAATCAGGGTTATAAAAAACGTGAGTGAATACTCTCGCAAATGTTAAGAAAGATCCGGGTAATGGATAGGCTTGCGGGGAGGGGGTTAGGGAGTGGGGTTCCAGGATACCCTTGGCAAACCCCACAGGAATTTTGGAAAAAACTTAAGCCATTGGCGCGACAGATGCGGTGTCAACCAACTCCAGCAGAAAAGCTACTTTGGCAGAAGTTGAGACACAAGCAAATTTTGGGTTTCAAGTTCCGCCGTCAGCAAACAATTGACCGTTTTATCGTCGATTTTTACTGTAATGAAGCGCAGTTAGTGGTGGAAGTAGATGGCGAAATTCATGACTATACCCAAGAGGAAGATGCGATACGTCAAGAATTTTTGGAGAGTTTGGGGTTGCAGGTTGTGCGATTTAGAAATGAGGATGTATTTTGCATACCATCTCCAAAAACTAACATTGGTTCTCCAACGCGTAATAAATCAATTTCTACCACATGTGTTGAACTTCCTAATACTCGTTGTCGCTTAGTTTCGTATGCGTTGCGTCCTTCCCCTTTACGTTTATTTTTAGGTGAGAGAATTTCAATCACTGTCACCACTTCTTTTGTTCCTACCTTTCGCACCTCTAAATATCTTTCCTTTACTATCTCAGGTATAGGAACTGTCACCGTTTTAGGTTGAATAGCAGGTGTAGCTACAGCTATATTCGGTATTTTAGGATTTATTGCTGTCTGTGAATTTTGTACTATTACATCAGGAATACCAACCAAGAGTTTATCATTGCCAGTAGTTTGATAAATTCGTTCTTCAATGGCGACAAAATATTTAGGACGTAATTGAGGAAAGAGGTAATCTGCGTAGATGCGAAGCAGCTTGTCGTCAGATATCGCTACTATTAGTCTCCCATGTAATCCTGGCCATAATTCAGGATCTTTTAAATACGGGTTCATTCCTGGAAATGGATAAGCCATAACAAATATCTCAAAACCAAAATTTTAAAAGTAATTCTCATAGCCCCATCCTCGCTTATGGGGAGGGAGTGAGGTTCTAAGAACAACTAGTAAGGGCTGCGCCACATTGATCTTCCCTTGTCAACCAACCCTTAACACCTTGATATTCCACCTGCGCCCAATCTCCTTGACAGCCTAGCAATTTGACAGCCGTATTAGCAGGAATTCTTCTCCCTTTTTGGCTTTCTTGATTTATGCCAGTATATAAATACACGCCCTTAGTACCGTAGCCCCGCGTTGTTAAGCCTAACTTTGGCACAAATACCCATCCAGTTCCTTGAAAACCATTGCTAGCATTAGTAATCTGCACCCAATTTCCAGCAGCACCAATAACCTGAACTGTTTCGTTGATGGGTATTTGTCCTATAATTACGTTATTTGTACTTGCACCACTCCGCACATTTAAACCTTGGGCATCTGTATCGGTGACGTAGGCAAAAAGATCGCACTTTTGAGAATTAATTGATTTCGCTAAACTTATTTCACTAGCTATACCAGTATTGAGTATTATATTAATACAACTGAATGCCAATCCGATCGCTAACTTTGATGCTAGATTTTTCACTTTTTTTGTCATAATTTCTTCAAGTTTCTGGCATCATTACCCAAGGCTGAAGTCTTAGTTTATATCTCTGAATCTACCTAAACAAATTTTGGTTAACTTTGTAACGTAGTTCTATCAAAGAAATTTTAGTACTATAATAACACTTTTAATTTTACAAAATTTAGTTCTGCGATGTCTACGACGGGCTACGCCTATGCTGATGGATGCAACACAAAGATATGATTGAGTATTAATGTGTCAGTATATGGTGTAGTTAACGCCAACAGTAAGTTAAAATTTCGACAAAGATTCATTAAGTTATATGAATAAGAAAATACATTCCAGATCAGATAGCATAGTTCAAGAAATTAATAATCTCGACAATGTGAGTATTTTAGAATTAGACAAAGAAGAAATTATTAGCTTATTTAAGGCTAATGGAATCTTACTTTTTAGAGGATTTGATGTTGATGTTGATATTTTTAAAGAATTTACCAATCTCTTGAGTATCGATTTTATCAATTATGCTGGTGGTGCATTCAGTAGAAGGGTAATTAATGGAGATCAGACTCTTTTAAGCGTCAATGATTTTAAATCTGAGATTAAGTTGCACGGTGAAATGTATTATCAGCAAAATATCCCACTTATGCTGTGGTTTTTCTGTGCGAATCCACCATTAGAAGATGGTGAAACTACGGTATGTGATGGTAGACAATTTTTTAATGAAATTAGTAGTTCAACCAAAGAGTTATTCAGCAAAAAGAAGTTAAAATTTACTGTTCGGATATCTCAAGAGGACTGGCAGAAAAAATATCAAACAGATGATTTGAATCACTTAGAAGAAATGTGTCAGAAGAATAATACGCATCTGACAGTAAATAACGATCAATCGATTCTGCTTGAATACATTTCTCCAGCTATTATCCCCAGCAGATGTGGAAAATATCAGGTATTTATTAATAGTCTATTGCCCACAAAGCAGTTAAGCCCAAAGATTCTTAATTTTGAAGATGATTCAGAAATTCCTGAAGAGGTTGTCTCTGAACTTAATGAAATTGCTGAAAAAGTAACTACGGAAATTTTGTGGCAAAAAAGCGATATTTTAATGATTGATAATACAAGAATACTTCATGGAAGAAGGTCTTTTGCTGACGAGCAAAGAGATATTTATATCAGGCTGTGTTCTCCAGCTTTTTCGTTTTGATATTTTATTACAACAGATATCAAGAACCCCACCCCGCCTGCGGGGAGGGGTGCAATGACTGTGGAAATCATAACTAATTATGCGGACATGATATAATAGGTTACTTCATATCATAGCCAAACAAATTCGGGTCTACTTCTCCTAACTGCAACTCTGCCAAACCATACTCTGCCCATCGTCTCTCTACCATCGCCGCCACATCTGGGTCAGATTCTAAAGGCGAACCCCATTCATGGTTTGTTTCCGGCGGAATCTTTGTAGTTGCATCAATTCCCATACGTCCTCCTAAGCCAATCTTTTCACTGGCAAAATCCAAGGTATCAAAAGGTGTATTTGGCAAAATAAAGACATCTCGCACTGGGTCAACTTTGGAACTAATGGCCCACACAACTTGACGCGGATCACGAATATTTATGTCTTTATCCACCACAATTACAAATTTGGTGTATGTAAATTGTGGTAAGGCACTCCAAAACGCTAAAGCCGCCCGTCGCGCTTGTCCTGGATATGCTTTATCAATGGAAATAATCGCCGCCTTGTAACTCAAAGCTTCCATTGGGAGGAAAAAATCAACAATTTCTGATACTTGTTGCCGCAGTATGGGAGTATAAATGCGGTTTAGTGCGATCGCCATCATCGCTTCTTCTTTAGGTGGGCGACCGCTAAATGTTGTTAAGTAAATCGGATTTTTCCGGTGCGTCATACACTCAAACCGGATTAACGGCGAATCTTCCACGCCGCCGTAATAACCCATGTGGTCGCCAAAGGGCCCATCTGGTAAAACTTCCCCTGGTGTAATCGTTCCTTCCAAGACAAATTCGGAATCTGCGGGAACTTCCAAATCGACAGTTTTACACTTTGCTAACTGTACGCCCGAACCGCCGTAAAGTCCTGCAAACAGCCATTCTGATAAATCTACAGGGATGGGTGTGGCAGCTGCCATAATAATTAGAGGATCTACACCAAGTGCGATCGCAACTTCTAATTTTTTCCCACGTTCGGCTGCTTTTCGCAAATGCCTCGCCCCACCCCGCACCGATAACCAGTGAACCGTCATCGTATTCTGAGATTGTAGTTGTAAACGATACACTCCTACATTTGGAGTCCCAGTTTCACAATCCTTGGTAATTACTAGTCCCAGCGTGATAATCTTGCCAGCATCACCAATATAAGGACGTATCAAGGGCAACTTATTTAAATCTAAATCATTACCTTGAAGCACAACTTGCTGACAAGCGGGGAAAAAGTCTCGTCCTGGTTTCGCCTTTACCACATCAAACAGCACTTTTCCAAAATCTATCGCCTGGGAAATCTTCTTCGGTGGTTTTGGCTGTTGCAGCATACTTAATTTTTTCCCCAGAGTTTCCAACTCCTCTGGATGCTGCATATTCATCGCCCAGCAAATCCTTTCTACAGTTCCCATCAAATTCACCGCCACCGGGAAGGAAGCGCCTTTGACGTTTTCAAACAACAACCCTGGCCCACCTTTTTGCAGCATCCGGTTGGATATCTCAGCAATTTCCAAGTCTGGGTCAACTAAAGCTGAAATTCGCCGTAATTGTCCTCTTTCTTCCAAAATTTTCATGAATCCCCGCAAGTCTCTCGCCATTGTTCTAATAAAGCTGATTATTTAAGAAGTGTGAAGCGCTTTCTTATATTATGGGGCATTGGGGATTGGGCATTGGGAAGAGACAAAGAAGAAACTTGTTCAATCATTCTCCCTTGTTCCCCTTATCCTCCCCATTCGGGAAATTGTTGGTTTTAATTCAATACAGTTTAGAATGAGCAACAAAACCCTAATGTAGAGACGCGATTTATCGCGTCTTGAAAAACTAATTATTTAAACCCAATAACTCTTAACCCCAGCGTATTGGATTTTAATTGGAAATTAACCTATTTAGTAACTTTTCTTAACTGTGTTTTCCGAAGCATTTAGTTATTGTATTTAGGGATACGCAATTATTTTTTACAAATAAGCGCTAACCAATCAAACATGGCTAGAATATACTATACCTTCCTGGCAGGCAACCTTGTTATATACTCCCTGCTGGGTTTATTTGTTTACAAGCTTTAAGTTTTTTCTAAATTTTCGTGAGTTTGGGTTAGCGTAGATCAATTCAAACATCACCAACACTATTTTAAAAAATCTTTATAACAAATGCATTAACTGTAGGGGTATACAACTCTATATTGGTGCTAAAAAAATATATAATTAATAATTGTTTAACATCATTTAACTAAGAATTCTACACTTTACAACTGTGAAATATTCAAGTAATAATATTGACTTTGCCAGTGTCAATATCGTAACAAGCACCAACAATTTTTAGTTTACCTTCACGGATTAATTTAGCTAAAATAGTTGAGCTTTCCTGCAATTTTTCAGTCTGATACTGAATGTTGGCTATAACTGCATCTTGCATATTATCACCCGTTGTGAACTTTACCCTTTCTACAGATGGTTTGATACCTTCAATAATTAAACCAATTCTTCCAGGAAGTGGTTCGTTTTTGATTGCTTCTGCTACTGCACCGCATCTTCTATGACCCAAAATTATAATTAACTGCGAACCCAATACTGCTGTAGAATATTCCAGACTACCTATTACCGTGTCACTGACAACATTACCAGCAACTCGCACGACAAATAAATCTCCAAGTCCTTGATCGAAGACAATTTCCGCAGGTACTCTAGAATCTGCACAGCCCAATATGGCGGCAAAGGGATACTGAGCTTTAGCAACTAATCGTAGGTGTTCTAGTGATTGATCGGGATATTGACGTTTTTGATCAATAAATCTTTGATTACCATCAAGCAAGCGTTTGATGGCTTCATTCGGACTGATTGAATTAGGGTTAACTGGGTGAATATCAGCAACAGCAGTTTGCTCTGTATTCCAAAAGCTATCACCAAAAGTAATAGCTGCAATACCTACAACACTGGCGAATTTCAAGAAATTACGTCGCCCGACAAATCCATTAATTCGACTCATCAATCTACCTGACAACAACAAAGCTGTTCCCCAGAAGATATCAGACTTAAGTAAGATGCAAGAGTACCTGATGACACAGTTTAAGAGTCATTTAATATTCACCTGATTTAGAGTTGTTAGAATCCAGTCTGCGTTAGCGATGAAAGCAGCTGAACAAGCGATAGAAGATAGTCGTTAAAGCGGCTTTATTGCTCACTCCCTAAGAGAGTGTATTTATACAAGAACGATTACGCCCGTTTGCTTTGGCTTGATAAAGGGCTTGATCTGCTGCTTCAATCAAATCTAAAGAAACCATATTGGGTGTTGGAATCACTGTAGCAATTCCGATACTCAAGGTGACGTGATGCTTCACAGCCGATGCTGCATGGGGAATATTTAGCTGTTCTAGAGCTTTATGAATTTCTTGGGCAACGCAAAAAGCCCCATCACTATCAGTATCAGGCAAGATGACAACAAACTCTTCTCCGCCATAACGAGCAACTAAATCTCTAGAACGTTTGACACTTTGTTTGAAAGCTTTGGCAATAAAGCGCAAACAATCATCTCCGGTGGCATGACCATAAGTATCGTTATATTGTTTAAAATAATCAATGTCGCATAAAAGTAATGAGACAAAACCTTGTTCTCGTAAAAGATATTGCCAGACAGAATTAAGCCGATTATCAAAACATCGACGATTGGCGATTTGAGTTAATTCATCTACCATCACCAGATTTTCAAGTTGCTGGTTGGCACGCTGCAATTGTTGATAAAGTTCTGATTGCCCAATAGCGATCGCTACCTGTGTTGCCAATTGTTGAAGCAGTTTGCTTTCCCAAGGTTGCCACTCACGCGGGGCGCTGCAATGATGAGCAACCAAAAGACCCAAAAGGCGATCGCCTTGTAAAATTGGTACAACTAGCTTGGCTCTGACTTGCAACTGTTCTAATAACTCTACATGACAAGGGGCAAATCCGGCAGTGTAGATGTCTGGAGTAACTTTGAGCGTACTTTCTTGATAAGACTGTCCCTGTATTTTTACAAAATAGCTGTCTGTAATTTCCATATTCAAAATCGATTGCCAACCTTCTGCTACAGACTCGGTGACAACCACACCACTCCAATCACGGTTAAAGCGATAGATGATGACGCGATCGGTTTGCAGAAAATTTCGAACTTCGGCAACAGTTGTGTTCAAGATTTCATCCAAGTCCAAAGACTTGCGGATATGTTGAGCGATCGCATAGACCATGTGTTCCCGTTCTGTTTGCTGTTGCAGGGCAATTTGTGCCTGTTTGCGGTCTGTGATATCTGTAAATGATGTTACCGCTGCATAGGGTTTTGATTCATCAGATTCAAACAGTGGTTGAGAATTGATGGAAATCCAAGTCAAGCTGCCATCAGGTTTGTGAACTCCCATAATCACATGAAATTGAGGTTTTCCGGTGCGTAAGGTGACGACAGCGGGATGAGTTTCGCCTGGAAAAGAAGTACCATCTTCATGAATAGCTTGCCATCGCGGATCGATGGAAGTTCGCCCGATCATTTGATCGGCTGTTAACCCTAAAATTTTTTCGGCACTGTCATTACAGGTGGTAATTCGCCCATCGGATTGCTGTAGGACAATACCTTCTGCCATCGCTGTAATTACGGAACGATAGCGTTGTTCGCTTTCTCGCAGCGCTTCTTCCATACGCTTGCGTTCGGTAATATCAGTATGGGTTCCTAGCATCCGTAGAGGAAAACCATTGGCTGCGCGACTCGAAATTTGCCCCCGATCTAAAATCCACTTGTAGGTTCCATCTTTGCACTTAATCCGATATTCACTGACATATTGTTGGGTTTCACCGTATAAATGCTTGATAATCTCCCCGATAACCCTCGCTTTATCATCTACGTACACCCGTTCTTCCCATTCACTGAGGGTATTTCCAATTTCATCCTCTGCAAACCCTAACATTTGTTTCCACCCCCGGGAGAAAAAGACTTCGTTAGTTTCAGCATTCAAGTCCCAAACTCCGTCCCCATTTCCTTCCAAGGCATACTGCCATCTTTCTTCACTGGTTTTGAGTGCGGCTTCGATTTGTTTACGTGAGGTGATGTCTTCAAAAATATATAACCGCCCAAAGTATCGATCCTGAGTATCCCGAATTTGGCTGGAAAAGCGGCGAATCGTTCGCCCATCGACAAATAAAATTTCATCCTCAATCGTGCAACGATTTTCTTCAGACTGCAACGGTTTAGAGGATTCAGCAAATGCGGGTACATCGGCAATTAAAGGTATACAGTCAGGAATGATGTCATTATTTTTTAAAGCACCCTGTCGCATTTGGGTTTCTAGATGTTCGATGCCCCATATTTCACAGAAGTGGTGATTGAAATAGAGGATTTCGTCGGTGCAATTGTCAACAACAAAGAATCCCAGCAAAGAAGTGTCAGTCATGGAACGCAGCAAAGCTTCCCGCCAGCGCAATTCTGATTCTGCACGCTGGTGTTTTTGTAGTGCAGCTTGTTGCTTGGTAATATTCTTTTCGTTGATGAGGATGATGGAGTCACCCGTTACTGGATCGCGGGTAGATCGTATATCCATCTCATGCCATTGAATCCCCTCAGTGGTGAACACCTGAGCCTCTATGCTGAACGCCTCACCGAAATTAATCGCTTTCATCGCTTGTTGTCCAACACTCTTGTCAACAAAGTGACTCAGGAAAATATTCTCAGATGACGAGTTAGGGTACAGGGTATCCCGATAACAGCGAAGGGCTGCCGGATTTTGCATCAAAGGTACACCATCCATCGTGTAAAGGGAGACGATCGCTGTGGTGTGACGTAAGGCTTCAATCGATCTGAGTGTTTCTCGATCGATCTGATTGATAAGTTGTGTTGTTGCTTCAACCAGTATCGCCATTCGCCCTTGTTCAATAGGAATTCCAGAAAAGATGCAGCGAAGAGAAACAGGTTTTCCTTCTGGGTAAAATGTCCAGTTTTCAGTAATGGTTTTTCCTTGCTGAAATTCTTGCAGATAGCTTTGCAGTCGAATGTGAGTAGACTCGGAAACATCACTGAAGTTGCGATTGAGCAATTCTTCTCGACTTTGAGCGTTCCAAATATGCACAGCTGCCTGATTTGCCCACCACATCTGCAAGTTTTGAATATCATAAATCCAAACTGGAGTTTGTAATCGGTCAAATGCAATCAAGTCTGCAACTGATATATTCTTTGGCAATGGTGTTCTGGTTATAATGGATTTTCTAAAATTCTTATAGAGAGTTCTTTTGATTGACCTCAACTTCAATTTTGGCTCAACTGTTAAATTTTTCCGGTTTTGATTGAGTTGCAGCGTTAGTTTTTGGCAGGATGTAGCCCCTCGCTGATGGCGTTCTGCTTCCCCAAGAGCGATTTGTAGCTCTCCGGCTACTAGTTGAAGATACTCAATTTCTAAAAAACTCCATTGACGTGAGCCACTGCACTGGTGAGCAATTAGTAAGCCCCACAAATGAGGATATGTACTAGAAACTCCATCAATTTGTTGATTATTTACTAAAATTGGTACTACTAAATTAGCTCGAATCTGCAAGTCCGTTAATAGCTTTTTATAACAAGGATCAAGTGTTGTCGCATTAATGTCTTCAATGACACCAACGTATCCATCTCGATATCGCGTTGTATTGAAGCAAGGATCGTAAATTAATTGCCTTAAAATTGGTTTCCATCCATTACTTACAGACTCTTCTGCTATTACTCCATCTCCATCCGGCAAAAAGCGATAGATAATGACGCGATCGTTTTCTAAAGTTGTTCTAACTTCGCTGACAATAATCTTGAGAATTTCACTCACTTCAAGTGACTGATGAATTTGATCGGACAGCATCCTAATTTGATCGAGGATTTGCTTTAAATCAATTTCAGAACCCGATCGACGATTGAACAGCATAGTAATCTTATAGTAGGCATCTATGTATTTACATTTTTTTAAATGTAAAATTTTCCTTCAGTATCTCATTTTATTCTAAATTACCCAAAACGTTAAGTTAAATTCAAGCTTCAACTTTATGGTTAGTAACCGTGGATTGACTGTCCGCAAAACTTAGCTTGAGATCAACTAAGACAACTACAGACTCAAACACTGCTATCCCCGACTTATAGCAAGAGGCAGGAGGTAAAAACATTACTCTTCCTGACATTCACGCTTGTCATTATGTCCTAACCTATATGACTACGGCTATAAATCTGTGTCAGTGCATTTGTACTATATATTTTCTGTTTGATTTCTAGCCAGTTGTGGTGAAGCGGTGACGCTTGCGCTGTCATCCACCTTAAGGTGGTTCAAAGAGCGTGAACGTCAACAACTGGCCATTGGGTAGGATTTTGAGACGGGAATTGATCCCTTGTAGAATTTTCTCAATGTCCCTGTAACCCTGTTGATATATAAATTAAAACTGCAACAGAAAAACTTTGGATGCCAAATTGCCAAAAGCACGTGTTTCTAACCTACGATGTACACACAAGTCAAAAAAAGCTTGATTTTCCATTGTTCTCTCGTTTATCTCGTTCCCATACTCTGCATGGGAATGGCTATTATGTGCTGCTGCCTCCAGTCAGGCATTGAGTCAGAGACTCAATAAATGCATGGACAGTCGGAGACTGGGAACGAGAAAAGTCTTATCAAGCTAGGTTTTTAGGACTTGTATGTATAGCAAGCGAATTAAAGGTTAGGACATAATGACAAGCGTGGATGTTAGGAATAAGAACCCCTTGATTTACGATAAAGCCAGTCTGCACTCAGCCACAGAGAAAAGCCAACTACCCGATTTTAGGCAATTCGAGTTACTTGCTGATTCACACGGGGACGACCAAAGCGTTCCCAAGCACTCCCTCCTCGCAAAAATAGCTCTAAAAAGCGCAATGGTTCTCCTGAATCGCCTCTTGACCACCCGGAACTACCAGGAGCAAAGGCTAAAGTTCCTTCAGATACTTTGAAGCTGCCATCAGAATACACTGCATCACTGACCACATCCCCAATCCGGATCACAATCTTGGTTTGAGGCTCCAAATTAAGTGTATGGGCCCCGATTGTTGTTTTGATGTTGCCGTAGCCATCAATCCAGGCAATGCGATCTGGTGGAACATCTGGGATTTGCTCACTCTTAAGGCTATCTCCCAGAAAGCTAAAATCTTCATTCATAATGGCAGCCGCAGCCGGAGGAAATACATCCCGTGAGCGAAACTGCGATCCACCACGAGAAACGTTGACCACTCGCAACTCCTTTGTATAGTTTTTGATAAAGGAGAGGGTGTAGCCTGCATTCACACCCACGACTTTTACACCATTGGATAAAAGGGCATAAGTTAGTCCTTCACCTTCATTGTCTCTACGGGCTTCAGGATCATCTTGACGAGGCGCACAGTTGTGATAAATTAAGCGATCGCTAGGCCCTGGGTTGAGTCCCAGTTGGGCAATCCAGAATCCCGTTGCCAAGGTACTGAATGCTGGAACCGAAAGCAAATGAATTTGGGCATGGGGAAAAGCCATCAGCAGACGTTGTGTAACTTCTGTAAATGCCGGATCTCCTGTACCGTAGTCTGCAATGACGCAGATAAACATTCTGCTCCTCCTTTTGATGGGTAGTAATTTGCAATCAACCTAATTCATAATTACTAATTATGAATTATTCCGTCATTATGTGATTACAGAGTGAAATGAAAAAATGAGTGTTGATTTCACTCCTAATTAATAACGTTAAAGTCTTATTCAACGCAATGAAAACAATAACCTCACTTTTTCGCGAAGAACGCAACCAACTCCAGACAGATATTGAAAATACAACCAGTATTGAGGAGATAGTTAAGTTGGTTCAGAATCGACTCGATAATCTCGAAAGAATTTATATTGAAAAGCTGAATCTGGCTCAAGTTCGTCTGGCTTCCTTTTTCCTGGATACGCTGCGACAGTCCATCGCCACTCTCGCTGCGGCTAACTATTCTCAAATTGCTCCAATAGAACAAAGGCAAATTACTAACCCAGGTACAAAGTTGTTTTCCAGCAGATTAATCCTGAAACTACTAAAGGGACTAATTTATATAGGCATCTTGGGTTCGTTGTTCTCTTTAACTAAAACTAGCCCAGGTGCATGGATGGCTATCTTGCTAACCTCTATACTTGTAGGGGTAGAAGTTGTGCTTCAACTCGACTTAAACAACCAGCAAAATTCTATTTCTTCAGAGCTATTGGAATTACCTAAACCTATGCTCCGGGTTGATAGCAAAATATTTTTAGATCACCTTGGCGATGCTCTCAACACTATCGACCTAGCAGTAGCTAGAGTAGAAGAATGGAATAAACATGAAGGCGACTTAGCAATAGAAGAATTGCCAGAGCTATTAAATTTTCTGCAAAGGCTAATGGGCGCATCAAAACTTGATAAACCCCAAATGGCTTATGAACTTGCAAAACTTCTGCCACAGATTTTAATGTCTCAGGGAATTAACGCTCAAATTTACCGACCAAATGACCCTCACAGCGATCGCGAGTATTTTGACTTCGAGCCAAGTATCGACCCCGATACCAAAGATCACGTGACTCTAACTCCGGCTTTGTTAAAAGGCGATCGCTTGATTCGGCGCGGTAGGGTAATTGAACCAGCATATTCCTCTGCTAGAGAATAATAGATAATAAGGTATGGAAATTTTAGAAACAATCGGTTTTGATTTGGGACACGGTGAAACTGCTGTAGCTAAAGCGATCGTGGAAAGCATTGAACCCCCCCAAATGCTGGAGATTAATAACAAGAAGAACCAAATTACAGCTCTTGGCTGGCATCCCAAACTTGGTTATCTTGTCGGCGAACAAGCATTAATTCAAGCTGGTGTTACCCAACTGACAATCTCTTTCAAGCAAAAACCCAACAACGATCCCAAATATCGGGAAACAATTAGCACTTTTGTGGCAACCTACTACCGCCTTTTGCAAGAAAGTAAACAAGTTGAAGGTAGAGAAGGTAGCTATTTTTACATTGGTTGCCCTTCTGGATGGTCAGTTAGCGATCGCACCGAATACCAAAAGCTACTTCAAGAAGCTGGCATTCCCCGACTAAATGTTGTACCTGAATCGCGGGCTGCTTTCATGCAAGCCAAAGAAGCCGGGAAGTTGGAGTATGACAAACTTGTTGCATCGGTGCTAATTGTCGATATTGGTTCTTCAACCACAGATTTTACTCTGGTTAAAAGCTTAGAAGAGATCCCGATAGATTTCGGGAGTAATACTTTAGGTGCATCCTTAATTGACAAAGCTATTTTTGCCCGGACTCTCGCCAACCACGAACAAAAAGCATTACTCGAAAAAGTATTTAAAGAATATCCCCATCACCAAGCTCGTTGTGAACTTGCTTGCCGCAAAGCCAAAGAAGATTACTTTTCTAATGAACAGCTATACAGCGATCCTGAATCCTTTGCGCGTGGCTTCGAGTCAATCAACGAACAGATTTATTTTATTCCCCAAGTGAATAAATTAATGATGGAGGAAATTTTAAACCAGCCCTTACTGGAACTGGGACATCATAGTTGGGTGCGATCGTTTAGCGACTCTTTAACCGAGGCGAAAGAAAAACTAGAAAAACTTGGAATCGTGCCAAAACTTGTGCTGATGACTGGCGGTGCATCTCGGATGAAGTTCACGCACGTTCTTTGTCAAGAAATGTTTCCCGAACCAGAAACGCTGCTTCGCCCCGATCCGGAGCCGGAACGGTGCATTGCAATGGGTTTAGCACGGGTGGGACGATGGGATCTGCGTGCTGCTGCTTTTAAGCAAGAAGTCAACCAACTTTTTACCTCAAACAAGCTTAAAGGTTTGATTGAGAGGCATATCCCGGAGTTAATCGAATCACTAACTAAGCCTTTGGCGGATGGCTTGATTGTCAACGCAGTTAAACCAGCTTTAAAAGATTGGCAAAAAAACAAAATACGGACTTTAGCCGATTTAGAAACATCTTTGATCGGTCGGGCAGAACAGTGGCTCAAAAGCGATGCCTCCGGCAACGTCTCCGACGAACGCGCCGTGCAGATAATTAATCATCAATGCGCTTCTTGGTTTAGCAATAAAATCCAACCTGATTTAGCCGCACAAACCGATCCAATATGTCGAAAGTTTCAGATACCTAGAAGCAGCTTAAGGTTCGAGGATAGCATTGACCCAAATTTTGTTAACCCAGAATTACAAATTGGAGATGCTATTCTGGCTGAGACAGTAGCGTTTATCGTCAATGTAGTAATTGGTGGAGGCGCTGTGGCTAGCATTATCACTCTTATACTAACTGGACATTTAACTTGGCCGATTGCACTAGTATATGGGGCTTCGGTGATGGCGGCAGGAATGGAGCTAAATCGTAAGACTGTTCAAGAAGTAATTAAGACAAATGTAGATGTACCTAGTTGGATTCGTTCTAATTTTTTGAGTGACAAAAAAATTGAGGATATGTGTCAGCAAATAAAGCCTGAGTTAGAGAAAGTTCTTCAAGAACAACTGACAGCAAATCAAGAGGCTTTTGATAAACTGATTGTCAAAGTTGAGCAAGGACTTCAAAACAGCCTTTCTACCAAGGTTCAATCTTGCATAATTCTCATCCAATAGCGGTAGTTAGTGAGCCACAACAATAAGATTATAGGAATCCGATTTGATTATTGAACTTACTTGCATAGGGAGAGAACTCTTAACAGGGAAGAGGAATAAAGATATACTGAGTTTTTTCACGCAATCAAATACGAGTCCTATATTCTAAACTTTCTGCTTACCAATAAATTAAATATGTAGGCTGCTCAAAAGTCAATGATTAAAATTATAGTTTTATTTCTTATTATTGGGCTGATTATCGCTGGTATTTTATTCAATCCGATTCTAGTAAAAAGGCGAAGAAACCGTCTGAAGCATCGTCCTTTTCCTCCGCTTTGGAATGCCATTATCGAGAATAATCTTCCCATTTATCTGTGTCTTTCTCCCGATGAAATCAGACGACTTCAAGGACATATTCAAGTGTTCTTAGCAGAAAAGCAATTTCTTGGCTGTAGAGGATTACAGGTAACGGAGGAAATGAAATTAACTCTTGCTGCTGTCGCCTGTTTACTCCTACTAAATGAACGTGGACAGTACTTCCCCAGACTTCGTTCAATTTTGGTGTATCCCAACGCTTATTTTGTTCAAGAAACAACTTCTGTCGGAAAATATGTTGTTGAAGAAAGGCGTGTGGCAAGACTGGGTGAATCGTGGACAAATGACCAAGTAGTGCTGTCTTGGGAACAAGTGAAACAAGACATTAATAACTGGAGAGATGGACGTAACGTTGTGCTTCATGAATTCGCCCATCAATTGGATCAAGAAGATGGTAAAGCTGAAGGAGTTCCGATACTGCAACGCAATTCAGACTATGCTATCTGGGCGAAGGTTATGACAGAAGCATATCAGCAACTTTGTAATGATGTTCTACAAGACGCAAAAACGGTAATGGATAGCTATGGTGCAACGAATCCCGCAGAATTTTTCGCCGTAGCGACTGAGACGTTCTTTGAAAAACCGCATCAATTGCTGTCTAAGCATCCGGCACTTTATGAGCAACTGCAACGTTACTATCAATTAGATCCTGTGCAATGGACATAAAAACATAAATCCTTGAATTATGCATAAAAAAGAAGTTTCAAAACCTTGAATTACTAGATTTAATTTCAGAATATTAAAGTGGAGTTAGGCAATATACTAATTTTGATTGCTGATACAAGCTTGCCGAGCCGGGTGGTAAAGTTAGACAACGCCATTTCAAGCATTTGATTCAGCCGCAAGGGATTGTATGACCTCAAAAACGGCGGGCGCTGCGCTTATGGAGCAGGGTAAAAAGAAATTTAAGACAGGAGTTAAATGGTTAGCCTGGTCAGGAGTTTTGGCTTCGGTTAGCGCTGGGGGCTGGCTAGTTTATGTCCATCAAAATCGGCCAGCAAAGTTAGCACAGCAGCCTATTGTTACTGTAGAACGCGGCAACATTGAAACCTCAATCAATGAGAGTGGTATCCTTGAACTGCGTGGTCAACAAACTCTTAAGTCTCCAGCAGAAGGCGCTGTTGATCGCGTGTTAGTACGGCTTGGCGATCGGGTAAAATCCGGTCAGCCACTGATTATTCTGCGTAACCCCGACCGACAAACTATCCTCAGCAACCAGCAGTTGCAGATTGAAAAACAGCAACTCTCTCTGGCAAGCAACCGCCAGAAAGTTGTTGAAGCCCAGGAAAAGCTAAAAGCAGCTAAACAGGAAAACCAGACAAATAAGCAATTTCAGATTCAAAAACAGGAACTTACCCTAGCAAGTAACCGCCAAAAACTTGTTGAAGCTGAGGAAGACTTAAAATCCGAGGAAAAGAAACTCCAGGAGCTTGAGGCTCTGGATAAAAGGGGCTTTATTGCTAAAAATGAACTTCGTACGCAGGAGGAACAGGTTCGCCGCGTCAAATCTGCCGCAGTGCAGGCTCAGTTAACCGTTAACACCGATATCATCGAACTTCAGAACCTTGAGATTGAGCGCCAAAATACGCAACAGCAAACGCAGAACAAAATTATGGAGGCTCAATCTGCACTGCGGGAGGCTCAGTTAGCTGTCAACACTGATATCCGCGAACTCCAGCGCCTTCAGCTTGAACTCCAAAAAATCCAGCAGCAACTCCAGAATAATCTCTTGACTGCGCCTATTACTGGTAAAGTTCTCGACATCAAAGTTAAGGATGGGGAAGGGGTTCAGGTGCGTACTGATATGCTCACCTTGGGCGACCCCACCGAAGAACTGGTGTCGCTCCAGCTTTCCACCCTGAATGCGGCTAAAGTCCGAGTCAACCAATCAGCCCGCATCAGCGTTATCGGCCCTAATGCTCAGTCATTTGAGGGAAGGGTGCAAAGTTTGTCTCCTATAGCAACCACTTCTTCTGGGAACGAAAGTCAAAGCAGTAGCCAACAACCGGGGCAGGCAACGGTATCTGCAAAAGTGCGACTTAATACCCCTTCTGGCAAGCTGATTCCAGGCAGCCAGGTAAATGTCGAGATTATTTTGCAACAACGGCAGAATGTGGTGGTTTTGGACACGGAAGCGATTGTGCGCTCTGAAGAAAAGCCCTATGTATTGGTGCAGGATAAACAGGGTAAGGCTCAGAAAAAAAACATCACTTTAGGGCTAGAGGGGTTGACTAATGTGGAAGTGACCTCTGGTCTGCGCCTTGGCGATCAAGTGGTGCTGCCCGCAGCTGATTCCAAATCGGAATCAGGAACGCCGAGCGCTCCCAAAGACAATTCGACTGAAACTAAAAGCGAATAGCAATGAGTCTCAAACCTTTTGACCTACTAGTTCTTACTTGCCGCTCTTTAAGTAGCAACGCCTTGCGTTCCACCCTAACCACCTTGGGTGTTTTCATGGGTGTAGCTGCGGTAACAGCGACGCTTCAGGTGGGCAGCATCAGTAGGGCAGTGATTGCCCGTCAAATGGCAGAGCGAGACGCCCCTCAGGTCATAGTATTCCCGGAGTCCCAACTTCTTCGGCTAGAAGACATGAAATTCTTGCAAAAACGGCTCTTGGGCTTGCAAGCAATCAGTGCGTCCAGTTCCCCAACTTCTTCTCAAACATTTTTTCAAGATCAGGAAGCAAAGAATCCTTTGATGTTGGGTGTTTCCCAAAACTTCTTGCTGACATCGGGTAAGCAATTAGTGAAGGGACGGTTCTTCACAAGAGCAGATTTTGCCAACTATCGACCTGTGGTGGTAATTGATCAATTTCTGGCGGACAAACTTTTCAAAGGTCAAAAGCCAACGGGTAAGCGCATTTATGCCGATCGCCAACCCTATATCGTTGTGGGGGTGGTAAAGACTAATCCCGGTAACAACGAGGCACCTGAAGGTCAGCTACTAATACCGATGTCGGTTTTCAACGCTTTAATGGGTAGCCGAGATATTGGAACTATTTGGATGCGCCCCCGCAAACTCAAAGACCTGAAAAACTTGGAAGACCAGACAAAAAAACTGTTGGAGCAGCGCTTTCCAAGTCAAAAATTTTATGTTATTAACAATGTCGAAGACATCCTGGAGCAACAGAAAACCCTTGAATCCGTTTCAATGGCACTGGCAGCAGTGGGAGTAATCTCTCTATTGGTAGGTGGTGTCGGTATTGCCAATATTACCATCGCCACCGTAGCGGAGCGGACTTCTGAAATTGGTCTGAAGCTGGCGATCGGGGCAACAAAGCAAGATATCATGTTGCAGTTCATTCTCGAAGCGGCGGTTTTGAGCTTGTTAGGGGGAACTGTGGCGCTGATTACAGTGCATGGGTTGACGTTAGTGGTTGTCGGTACTTTTGATTTGCCGTACCAATTTGAAAGCAGTACAGCCACTTTGTCTTTAGGATCGGCGCTGTTGGTGGGAGTGGGCGCTGGTTTTCTCCCGGCTCTGCGTGCTAGCCAGCTAAATCCTGTTACAGCTTTGCGTAGCACGTAGAGTTTGTTGCAGGCATTGTAGTAAATTAATAAGCCCCCAATAGCAAGCTATTGGGGGCAGTCCTACACTTATTTGAGATAGCTTTTTAGAGCGCTACCAAGCAGGTATACGGATTTAACAGAGAGGGACGGGGAATAATATCCCCTCTTAACTCTACTGGTCTGTCAAATTTATTTTGATGGTTAGAGAGACGCGATTTATCGCCGTCTCTACAGGGAATCTATCCATCAATTATTTATTGACAGAATACTACTCATCCTGTCACGGATGGATGTTAGCATAGCTTACCGGTGTAATACGCAAATTTAACTGAGGAGCTTGGTCCAAGCCCAACATCGCCAGGTTTGGCGCAAATGTACGAACCTGGTCCGCGCCAAGTGTCAATCTTGACCTGAACTCTCGTATACACCGCGCCGGTGCAATGCCTATACCAAGCCCAGCCGTTTTGTACATAGAATCCACACGCCGCCGCTTCAGCCTCTTTGGATGGAACGACCGCGAGTCCGAACGCGAGCCCGACGGCGATCGCTGTGCCAGTTAGTAGTCTTCCTATTCTCTTCGGCTCTGCGGCTGTACCGATAGCAGCCATACGAGTTGATTTCACGACATTATCTTTGATGAGCTTGGCGTACATATTTATCTCTTTTGGGATTTACGCATTGAGAGAATGAAAACAATCTGCATCCTAATTTTGTTAGTGCAGTAATTTCAACTTGAAAGTGAATTCAAACTATGACAAAAGTTTGGGGTTTGCTCTCTTCAGAGTAGCCGAGTGCTGGAGCAAGCCCAGAAGCTGGGGCAAATGTCCGCTGTAATTGGAACCATAACTTTTTTGCTAGCGAAAGCTTATGCTTCCAGTTACAATTCACCAACGCCTAGATTTTTATGTAAGCCTTATCAGCATTTTCGCAATTCGTTCACATACGGTGCGGGAGGGAACCCGATTCTCCTTTCCTCTGTGAAGGAACCACCAGCCGGAATGCTTCGGCAAGAACCATCTGCTGCCCAAGCCCATATCATACGAAAACGTTGTGTTCCACCGCAACGATTCGTAGCTGTGGCTACTATTCTATCAGGAGCCAGTCGTATTACCCGTTTCGACTGTGCAAGGTTAACACAAGATGGCGCCGTTGCAGCTTGTGCATTATTTGGCCACGATGCAACAGCAAAAAGAATAGCAGGAATCAGCGTCATCAGCTTCTTTGATTGACTTGTATTTGCGATTGACATGATCTTCTCCATCAAAGTTGTGAGATTGAGATGGCGCTAGAGTGTATCTACAACTTACAAAATCAATGATATTGTGCTTGTGAATATTACCTCAAGGGTACGTCTTGATTTTCCAGCAAGCTATTAGTTTTCGTAGAAAATATTCACACATTTTACTTTGCAGACACGCTCTAACCTTAGCAGAGTGCAGGTTTAGTTATAGTTTTATTCACCTACTTTTATTAGGTAGAACTAAGCCCAATACAGTTCAGTTAGTGATGTTTGATCTCGGAAGATCCCCCCAACCCCCCTTTCCAAGGGGGGCTTAGTTCCCTCCTTTTTAAGGAGGGTTAGGGAGGATCAAGGCTTAACTGAACTGTATTGGAACTAAGCCGTCAACACCTAATCTATTTAATTCAATTTTTATATGAATTCATCTAGAAAATCAAGGTGATACAGCTTGTTTATAAAACATAACTATAGTAATTATGTTTTGACTATGTAAAGTTTTGAAACGTCCAATAGCATTTGTAATGCTGAATAGTAATACTAGTTGTTTTTAAGATTGCAACATATCAGATTCCCCCAGACCAATAAGGAAGAGGGACTGGGGTATCATATTTGGGAAATATTTGGAGAAATGGTAGAAAATTTCTTTGGTTTCCTGCTTTCCTTAAAAATTATTTTTTAATAAATCTATAATCTTTTGCTCTCAAAACTAAAGTACTTTTGTTTCCGAAATTTATACAAAAGGTAAAGTAAGCAGTGTAGGGTAAAATAAAGACTAGTATTCAGAGCAATGGGTTTTACTAAAGGTAAACTACTGCCCGATGCAACTTACAAATCTGACAACGCCAACCTGACAGTGGCGGTGGTGTCTAAAGATTTGATACTGAGTTACGGCTCAATTACCTCACCGCACCTACGGCATCCCTCTACAAGCGCAAGGAGAGGAGATGGAGGCGAGGTGTGAGTCATGAACGCAACGCGCGATCGCTCAATTCAAAGCGAATGGCTTTATCTAAACAGCGCCGAAAATCAATCTCAATCCAAATTAGGCGAGCAGAACAATCTACTAAATTAATCTCGTCATGCAGAAGCTACCTAACCAAGATTCTCAATCTCAAAACCAACTTTATCTATCTTGGCGATCGCTCAACTTATTGTTACTTAATGTGGTCGTTGTTTCAACTGTTATTCTAGGTACAACTCGTATTCTCACCCTGATTTTTAAGTCCCCAAAGATATTCACACCTGCTGTTGGCGTTGAGACAGCAGTCAAACCGCCAATCGTTAGCGAAGGTAAAGGCAATCAGCCAATTAGTAAAGGCGAGGCAATTGTTTTACCCAGGAAAACCCGATCGCATCCAACAAACAGCGCAAAACCTACACTTGACGCTTCAAAAATGCTAAACACACTTGTAGCAGATTTGCAACCCCAGAACCAAAAAAACCAGACGCGATCGCCAGCAGCCCAATATTCTGAGAGGCGATCGCTCTTAACTTTCAACCTAATAACTGATAAGCAGAACCAGCATCAGCCGCCGCAGGACTTGGTTAGAGCGCCATCTCAAAGCGTCTCCAAAGAAGAATCGCCTATCAACTTTCAGTTAACAACTGATACACAAGGAAAGCAAACCCAAGCAGCAGCGCTAATTTCTCAGAATCAATTTCCAAAAGCTGAAAAAAAGGCTGAAAATAGTCTCAAACAAAATCAACAGGAATTATTACAAAATGCTCGTACAGTTGCACTGAAGCTTTCTGATATTGTCGTCTTGGCTTTGCAAAACAACAGAACGATTAAAAACTCATATCTCGAAAGGATAGCTCAAAGACAAGACCTGGCAGTGGCAGAAGATAAATTTGCTCCTGATTTTATACCTACCCTGTCAATGTCGCTAGCATCATCCGAGTCTAGTGCAACCACAACTACTAATGAAGCCGGTCTTGAGGCAAAAATGAAGATTCCCACCGGAGGGGAACTGAGTTTTGGGTTGACAGGTAACGCTCTAACGCCAAAGATAAGTTTTAACCAACCTCTATTGAGAGGAGCTGGAGTCGATGTCAACAGAGCTTCGATTAAGACTGCTCGACTCACAGAAAAAAGCAATGTCCTGGGTTTAAAATCGACATTGACTAATACAATTACGGATGCTATTTTGGCATACCGAAATTTACTCCGCGCTCAAGAACAACTGAAAATCGAGCAGCTTTCCCTGAAAAGCGCTCAAGAAATTCTGGAAATTAACCAAGCTCTGATTGCTGCGGGTAGGTTAGCACCAGTTGAGATTATCCAAAGCCAGACAGCGATCGCTAACCGACAAGTAAGCTTGGTGGCTGCTCAAAATAGTCTTCAGTCAACAAAGTTAGCTTTACTTCAGGTTCTCGATATCGATCAAAATACCAATATTGTGGCAGCAGAAGTTCCCAAGGCGTCACCCGTTGCTTTAGACCAAAACAAAATAAAGCAATTAGCGCTCTTAAATCAGCCAGAGTATTTGCAGGCACAGCTAAACCAGGATATAGCTAAACTTAACCTGTTAGAGGCAGAAAATAACAGACGTTGGGACTTAGGTTTAAATATCAGTTATGACAATACAGGAAACAACGCAACACCAGACGTTAGAGCCGGGCTAACTTTTAGCAAAACATTAGGCGATCTAACAGTAGAACAAACATTTCAGCGCAGCCGAGTCAACCTACTGCAAACGGAAAACAATTTGAACGAGCAGCGTGAAAGCCTAGACATTCAGGTAACAGACGGAATTAGAGATGTTAATTTGAGTTTTAAGCAGGTCGAACTTGCAGGGCAAGCCAGGGAGTCTTCTGAACGACAACTAGAGATAGAAAGAGAAAAACAGAGATTAGGCAGGGGATCTGGAGTTTTCGAGATTGTCAGTCTAGAAAATAGTTTGGTAGAGGCAAGAAACGCAGAACTTAATGCAACTATTGAATATCTCAATGCTTTGACGAACCTTGATAAAACTGTAGGAACCACATTAAACACTTGGCAAATAACAATTGAGAGGGATCAAAATTGATTTCTCTATTCATTTGCCAAATTATCTATATACAAATAACAAGCGTTTTTAACAAGGGGATTTTGCCCCTTGTCTTTGAGATAATAGCTGGATTTACACCGTACTGTACCAGTGAATTTAATTGCGATAAGCTATGACGGCATAAAATGGATCTCCTCCAGCTGCACCCAACCATTGTAAGAAATTTGGTAATGTTGATTTATTAGCTATAACTTCTGCGGTTGTAAATCCTGGAACTGATGCAAAGTAAGCTTTGACTAATTCCACTCGCTGTGCTTCTGCAGCCTCTCGCCAAGCTTGAATCGCTTTTTCAAAAAACATCCGGTTAGAAAAACTGATAATTGACACACCACCGGGTTTCAGAATGCGGTAAATTTCAGAAAATACTGCTTCTGGATATTGCACATATTGCACAGATACGCAATTGAGAACAGCATCAAAATCTTCATCTGGTAAAGGTAGCTGGGGATTTTCGTTAAGATTTTGCACAAAGTAATGATTTAAGCGGGGATTTCGTGCTAATTCCTCAGCGTTGAGTCCGTGTCCCTCCACATGGTCAAACTCCATCTCTTGTGGTAGATGAGACACCCAACTGCTCATCATATCAAAAATGCGGGTGTTGGGTTTGAGGCGATCGCGGTATAAATCTGTTAGCTGTTGAATAAATCCTTCATCCACATGGGTAACGAAGCGAGGATAGGCGTAGAACAGGTTATCGTCTGTGTCATCTAATTTCAGGCGTTGATTCGGTCTTAACTGCATAAATCTCTGTTTTGGAGAACTTTTTCCGCAAAATGTGGCAATTTCAAGTATTGTTTCAATAATTACTATGTAACATATTTTAATAACAATAGGATACTGAAACGAGTCTAAATAGCAGCATTCAATTTTATCAATTCAATGTTTCATAAACTACACTTCTGGCAGCATATTTGGCGAAAAATCCGCCTGATAGAATCGTTACCCTATTTAAGTTTGTTCCTTTGGATACTACCCTTATTATTATTTACTTCAGGGCACAATAGCCTGATGGCACATGATGAAGCTCTTTACGCTTCTCGTGCCCGTCTGATGTTTGATTCTGGTAATTGGATAACTCCTTGGGAAAAGGCACATCATAAAACACCTGGCCCTTATTGGTTAATTGCCACTTTCTACAAGTTATTTGGAATCAGTGATACTAGTGCACGTCTTCCTAGTATGATTGCCAGCATTTTTAGCTTATGGCTGGTGTATGAAATTGGCAAAATTATGCTAGGCAAAAAATTAGCTTGGCTAGCTACTGCAATTTTAAGTGTAGAATTTCTCTGGCTGCAATACTCTCGCTTAAGTACGCCTGATGTACCGATGATTTTATTGGTACTTTTAGCTATTTTTTCTTTACTAAAAACAGAATTACATCCTAAATATCACTATTTTTGGAGTTTTATTGCTGGTTTAAGTTTAGGTTTAGGTTTCTTAGTCAGAAGCTTTATGATTTTTTTGCCAATTATCGCTTTATTGCCTTATTTAATTTGGGAACATCACCGTCATCGTCATCTTACTAACCCAATTTTATATCTAGGCTTTTTCGTAGGTTTAATACCCACCTGTGTTTGGCTGTGGTTAAGCTGGCTGCACTACGGAAATCAGAGTTTTGAGGAGTTGCTCAAGTTTGTTGTGCAACTAGGTTCTGAAGATCGGGAGCATAATGGATCGCTATTCTATGTATGGAATATTCCTTTAAAAGCATTTCCTTGGCCTTTTTTCGGACTTTTAGGTTTGTTTTTAACTGTGCGTCGTCCTATTCCTCTTTACCAGTTAATATTAGTTGGTTTTCCAGTTGTATTATTTATAGAATTTAGTATTTTTAGCACTCGTTTACCTCACTATAGTCTTTGCCTTTATCCGTTTATAGCTTTGTTTGCATCTGTGGGTTTAAGCTGGTTAGGTAAAATTTACCAGACAGTAATTCCTCCACTATTTGCTCTTGAAAAAGATAAAAAAAATATATTAACCCTTTTTAGAAAGCATAATCTTCCTCGAAATCTCAGTTATGGCTTTGGTGGGTTTGGTGTTTTACTTGTAATAGCAAGTACTGTTATTATTAGTTACGGTGGTTCTGACATCCGCAAGTATGCAACTATTACCTTAGCTATGGGGTTGGGTTGGTTAATTTTACCTGTGGTGTGGATTAGTCGTTACCACTTTGGCAAGAAGTTTCTCACAGCCCGTTACTGGATTGCAGGATGGTTAATTTCCTGTTGGCTGACTTTGGCGACAATAGGTAGCATCGGTCTGTTAAGTGATTATAACCCTGTTTTAAGAACTTTTTTACAACAAAGTGCGATCGCTGCAATTATCCAATCTCATCCTATCTACCTTGTGCAAATAGACCAGAAAATCCAAGTACTGCTTAATTTCTATCTTGCTATTCGTCCCCAAGCAGTAGTTTCTATTTCCCAAGTACCAACTTTGAGCTATGCTTTGATCTATACTAACCAGTCCCCTAAATTATCTCGGATTCACCACGTTCTCGCTACAGTCAAAGAGTACCAGTTGATTCAAATTCTTCCCTAAGACAGATGCAAACCAACTATTGCTAAAGAATATTAATTTAGTTATAATAGTACGTACACTAAGTATCTTACTATAATGGTTTCTACATCTAATCACTCCCCACCTTTAGAGTCGTGGCAGCAAAATCTGGCACCATACAATTTGGGCTACAGAATCAAATTAGTCTCACAACTGCTGAGTCGCAAGTTTACTGAGAAGCTAGAACCCTTTGGATTGACGCCATTTCACTGGTTGGTGTTGTGCTGTCTTTGGCAAGAAGATGGTTTACCTACTTCTAGTATTGGTGACAAACTCAAACAAGTGGGAGGAACTTTAACGGGCGTACTAGATCGGATGGAAGAACGCGGCTTAGTGCGTCGAGAACGCGATGTCCACGATCGCCGCATCTGGCGAATCTGGCTCACGGATGCAGGTAAGGAACTAGAAGCTGTTTTACCGCCAATCGCCGCAGCCGTGCGTGATGAAGCGATGAACGGTATTTCCTTTGCTGACCGAGAACTGTTTTCCCAAATGTTGAATCGGGCGATCGCTAACCTCTCTTAAAGATGATTTTATAATCACCCGACTGGGGGAGGCAGTGTAAAGATTTGTTTTGAGATAATATTACGCATACTAAGGAAATAAAGATTTTTTTCAGAAAAAACTACGCATTCTAAATAAACGACTATCAATCAAATTATTGAACGAGCAAGCGAGGTAACAATCATGGGTGCTAATACCTTGAACGGACGCAACGGACACAAGACCCCAGTTTTAGAAAAAGAAGTGATTCCCGATTTAGAGACTTTAGAAACTGCTACTACAGAGACATCCGCAACAGCAGAAGCACCTGTTGTAACTCCTGAGACAGAGAAAGAAGTTCCAGCGAAACCGAAGCGCAAAAGACCGACTGGTTTAATTTTGGCAGGATTAGGTGTGGGTGCGATCGCCGCAGGTACTTTTGGTCTTCACTACTGGCAATACGCCTCCACCCACCAGGAAACAGACAACGCCACCGTTGCGGGAAACATTCACCAAATTAGTAGCCGCATTCCCGGAACTGTAAGTGAAGTGCTTGTGAATGATAATCAACTGGTGCAACCGGGACAATTGTTGGTGAAGTTAGATCCACGGGACTATCAAAGTAAAGTGCAACAGGCACAAGCAGCCCTAGAAAATGCTCGTGGTCAAGCCCAAGCCGCTCAAGCAAATATTACTTTAAGTTCACAAACCACTACTGGTAAGACAACTCAAGCACAAGGAGATGTCAGTGGTGCAGTAGCAGCAATTTCTACAGCCCAAGCAGCAGTACAAGAAGCTCAAGCTGGGATTCCTGCCGCCCAAGCAGCAGTACAAGAAGCCCAAGCTGGGATTCCTGCCGCTCAAGCGCAGGTAGCGCAAACAAACGCGAATTTGGAGAAAGCCCAAGCAGATTACAATCGTTACAACGAATTGTATAAAACAGGTGCAATTCCTCGTCAGCAACTAGACACAGCCAAGGCTGCTTATGATGTGGCGAAAGCACAGAAAAATGCCGCGATTCAAGGAGTACAACAAGCCCAAGCCAAGTTAGCCTCCGCCAAAGTTGGTGTCGCCAAAGCCCAGTCTCAATTAGCACAAGCGCAAGAAAATGTCACTAACGCGCAAGCTAAATTGGCAGCATCTAAGGGAGGATTGCAACAAGCTACCGCAGGCGGACAAGATACAACAGTCAAACGTAGTCAATACGAAGCGGCAAAAGCAGCGATCGCCCAATCAGAAGCATCGCTGAAAGACGCACAATTGCAACTATCTTATGCCAATGTTACCGCCCCCAGTGCTGGACGGGTAGGTAGAAAAAATGTGGAAGTTGGCAACCGAGTCGCAGTAGGAACACCATTAATGGCGATCGTGGATAACAACTATTGGGTAGTTGCAAACTTCAAAGAAACTCAATTAGAAAAGATGCGGCCAGGCGAACCAGTAGAAATCAAGCTGGATAGTTTCCCTCATCACACCTTTATTGGTCGTGTTGACAGTATTTCGCCAGCTTCCGGTGCTCAGTTTGCCTTATTGCCACCCGATAATGCTACAGGTAACTTTACTAAAGTTGTCCAACGCATTCCAGTAAAAGTAGTTTTCGATCAAAAGAGCATTCAAGGATACGAATCGCGGATTACTCCTGGGATGTCTGCGGAAGTTGCGGTGGAAGTCAAGTAATATCATGTCCACTAAATTACCCATAATAAAAGAACCCCACCCCCAACCCCTAAGAGCAAGCGGGGAGGGAGACAAAGCGTAGCTTTGGCGGGGTGGGGTTCTTGGGGTTTAGTAAGTAATCAAGCGCACATCATTAATACTAAATTGACTGCAAACAGATGAAAAACCTCTTTCTGCTTATGACATTCTCCTACATCTAAAGAGAGGCGTATATAAATGAGGTGAAATGATATCTATGAAAGCAGATTGGTATAAAGCAAGCCTGATATGAAAAAATCGCTACTACCTGCTTTAAGGTCAAGAAACTACCAGCTGTTTTTTGCTGGACAAGGTATTTCCCTAATTGGGACGTGGATGACGCAACTTGCCACAATTTGGCTAGTTTATGACTTGACAAAATCCCCATTAATGCTAGGAGTTGTGGGATTTTCGAGTCAAATTCCTAACTTTTTTTTAGCTCCCTTTGGCGGAGTATTTGTGGATCGCTTTTCTCGATATCGTACCTTAATTGGTACACAAATCTTGGCGATGATTCAATCATTAACATTAGCAGTGCTGGCGCTGACTGGTGTGATTGAGGTATGGCAGATCATCGCCTTGAGTTTGTTTCAAGGATTTATTAACGCCTTAGATGCACCAGCCCGCCAAGCATTTGTGCCAGAATTGGTTGAACATAGAGGAGATTTAGCCAATGCGATCGCTATCAATTCAACGATGGTTAACGGTGCGCGATTAATTGGCCCTGCGATCGGCGGTTTATTAATTGCTGGTATTGGAACTGGTTATTGTTTTTTAATTGATGGTTTGAGCTACGTTGCTGTAATCGCCGCTTTATTGGCGATGAAAGTTAAACCTTGGAAAAATTCGATAACTGACGGTAATCCCTTACAAAAAGTCAAAGAGGGATTTGTATATGCCTTTAGCTTTCCACCTATTCGCTCCGTCTTATTGCTATCAGCTTTAGTCAGTCTGATGGGACTGCAAAATACTATTCTCGTCCCAGTTATTGCCGAACAAGTTCTCAAAGGTGGTGCAGAAAGTTTGGGTTTTTTGATGGCGGCATCTGGAGTTGGAGCCTTAACTGGTGGTATTTATCTAGCTACGCGCCAAACAATCTTAGGAATTGGGAAATTGATTGCTTTAGCTCCAGCAATTTTAGGAATTGGTCTAATTGCCTTTTCTTTGTCTCGATTTTTACCACTCTCTTTATTTACAATGTTATTTGTTGGCTTAGGAACAATTCTCCAGATTGCTGCTAGCAACACATTTTTACAAACTATTGTCGAAGACGATAAACGCGGGCGATTGATGAGCTTATATACAATGTCATTTTTGGGGATGATTCCTGTGGGTAATTTATTAGGAGGTTTTTTAGCAAGTCATATTGGCGCTCCTAACACTTTAATTATTGATGGGATAGCTTGTATTTTAGGGTCAATCATTTTTAGCAGACAGTTGCCTGCTTTAAGGAAAATAATGCGTCCAATTTATGAGCAAAAGGGGATTATTACGACTCAAGAAGTTTAAGATAAATAACCGCAGTAAAATTGAGATTTATCTGAATGGAGCTTTCTATAGTAATTCTTTTTTAATTTTTAGCGTTGCTGATTCAAGCTCATGCAGAGGCAAAGAATATATTGGTATAAAATAGGACTTACGCAAAATATCTCTCAAACTCTGATTTCTCTGTGTCGCGCCAGTTGCTTCTCCCTTGGCGCTAGCCTCTCCCTTTAGGAGAAGGGGAGACGCTGCGCGAACAAGTCGGGGAACCGCAAGGGCACACTGGCTTATCTGCGCCTCTGCGGTTCGTTATTCCGTAACTCGTGCGTAAGTCCTATAAAATTTAAATTAACATTTTTTGCTACTTAACCTTGAAAATGGAACAAAATTATGGTTAATACAGGTGTAATTCGTCAGCAAGGGCAAAATCCTGCTTTACCACCAGAGCATGTACCGCTAAAAACCTGGATTGGTGTATTAGCCAGTATGCTTGGTGCATTTATGGCGGTATTGGATATTCAAATAACTAATGCTTCACTGCAAGATATTCAAGCAAGTTTAGGGGCAACTCTCGAAGAAGGTTCTTGGATTTCTACCGCGTATCTGGTAGCAGAAATTGTGGTAATTCCTCTAACAGGATGGTTATCACAGGTGTTTTCTCTGCGACGTTATTTATTAGTCAATACTGCACTATTTATTTTCTTTTCTATATGCTGTGCTTGGTCGTGGGATCTTAACTCCATGATTTTATTTCGCGCCTTACAAGGTTTTAGCGGAGGAGTATTAATTCCTACAGCTATGACAGTTGTCTTAACAACTTTACCCCAATCAAAACAATCAATTGGGTTAGCTGCCTTTGGTTTTAGTGCAGTTTTTGCACCCTCAATTGGCCCAACATTAGGAGGTTGGTTAACCGAAAATTTTGGTTGGGAATACAACTTTTATATAAATGTAATTCCAGGAGCATTAATGCTGGCTGGTGTTTGGTACGGAATTAAGCAAGAAAAACCCCAAATTAATTTACTCAAACAAGGTGACTGGTGGGGAATTATTGCGATGGCTATTGGGTTAGGTTCCCTGCAAGTTGTTTTAGAAGAAGGTAGCCGTAAAGATTGGTTTGGTTCAGCGTTAATTGTGCGTTTAAGTGTAATTGCAGCAATTTTTTTGGCGATATTTTTCTTTATAGAATTAACTCGTAAACAACCATTTATTAATTTACGGCTTTTGTCTAGGCGGAACTTTGGTTTAGCCAGTATTGTTAATGTATCGTTGGGAGTAGGATTGTATGGTTCAATTTATATTTTACCGTTGTATCTCGCCCAAATTCAAAAATACAATGCTCTGCAAATTGGTGAAGTATTAATTTGGGCTGGTATTCCTCAACTGTTTATTATTCCCCTCATCCCGAAATTAATGCAACGCATTGACGTACGGTTAATGGTAGCTGTTGGTGTGACTTTGTTTTCCATCAGTGCATTTATGAACTCTGGAATGACTAATGAAACAGGATTAGATCAATTACGTTGGTCGCAATTTGTGCGTGCAATGGGACAACCCCTAATTATGGTGCCGCTAACTTCTATCGCCACGGCTGGATTAAGCCCGAAAGAAGCAGGTTCGGCAAGTGGTTTATTTAATATGATGCGGAATTTGGGCGGTTCTATCGGAATTGCTTCTTTAGCGACTTTATTAGCAAATAGAGAGCAATTTCACTCGAATAGATTGGGTGATGGAGTATCTTTATATAATCCAGAAACTCAACAGCGAATTGACCAAATGACGCAGTATTTTATTAGTCGTGGAGCAGATTTAAGTACAGCCCAAAATCAGGCCATCGCATCTATATCCAACATCGTTCGTCGGGAAGCATTTGTGATGGCTTTTAACGATTGTTTCTACTTTATTGGCATTGCTTTGTTAGTTAGTGGAATTGCTATTTTATTCTTCAAAAAGGTGAAGCCAACTGGTGGCGCTGTCGCCCATTAGATTTGTTGTATAAGTTAAAATGTTTGATAAAACTACTAAGGTACTAAAATGGTCATTAGTCAAAGTGAGTACTATATCTCCCCAGAAGAATATTTAGAAGGCGAGAAAGTAAGTGAAATTAAACACGAGTACATTGATGGGCAAATCTACGCAATGGCAGGAGCAAGTGATGCTCATGTCACGGTTAGCATGAATGTATCTATGCTGTTGCGAAACCATCTCCGGGGTAGTGGTTGCCGTGTTTATATGTTAGACATGAAAGCACAAATTGATGTCATAAATCGCTATTTCTATCCTGATGTAATGGTGACTTGTGATACACGAGATAGAGAATTTGAATATTTTAAGTGCTATCCTTGCTTAATTATTGAAGTGCTTTCTGACTCAACAGAAGGCTTTGACAGAGGAAAGAAATTTACCAGCTACCGACACTTAGAATCACTACAAGAATATGTGCTAATTTCACCAGACAGAATGAGTGTAGAATGCTTCCGCCGCAATCAGGAAGGACATTGGGTACTTTACCCTTATGAAAAAGAAGAGGTGCATTTAGCTAGCGTTGATTTTCGTTGTGCGATCGCAGAAATATATGAAGATGTAATATTGATAGATAATGATATTTCCTAATCCAACATTTCTGGGTCAATTCCTAAAGCGTTGAGTTGTTCAGCAGAGAGCGATCGCAATTTCTCTACAATTCTCTCCCGTTTTTGTCGCTCAATCACAGCACGTTCCTCACCCGTTAGCAGTAAATTTCCTTGTGTATCCCACCACCGTAACCAAGGTAACTCTGCATTTTGATAAAATCCTTGCCAGATTCCTAACTCTAGACCTATAGGAGCAATTAGGTAATGTCCTCGTTCATTGGGTTGCATCAGTTCATAAGTATTATCGACTAGGTGATACACCTCCACCTGTGCTTTTGCTACTTCATAAATTCCATAATAAGGGACTCGAATTGCCTGCTCATAAACCCAAAATTTACCAACATTTCCACCTTCCCCTTGAGATGGCGGCGTTTGATCTCGTTCTTCCGAACCATCTCCAGAGACAAATTCCAGCACAATCAAGGGTGCAACATACTCCTTCCACAGCACATAAGAACGCCGTGTTTTACCTTCAAGAGTCGGTGGTACATTGGATACATAAAACCAATCGGGTGCTTCAGTCCCCTTCTCAGGAGGATCTGTCAATCGCCAATAAATACCTAAATCTTGTCCAATACAATATTGACTATCAGGATGAAGTTCCTCTAGGACAAGTGTAATCGAGTCAGTGAGTAAAATACTTTGGGGATGCTCTTGCCAGTTTTTCACGAACGTACCATTTGAGTCTGGTAACTGGGTGTGGTCAGGTAAAGTTAATGCCGATAAGGAAGTCATAGGCTTTAACCAAGATTATATTTGTATTTCATTTATTATCCGTTGAGTTATTCTGTTGTTACTTTGCCTTTGGTGTCAGGCAGGGCTATTTCATTCTAAATGTTGGCAGTATATGGTATAGTCAGCGCACAAATTCTGGGCAACGCATCTACTACCGTGTGTCAAATCGCAATTATAGAAGCCTTTATTGGGCTAAAAGACCCCCGTCGCCGTGCTGGACAACGCCATACTCTTCCACTATGCCTAGCTTTGTTTACCCTTGCGATCGCAGCAGGGAATAGAGGATTTTTAGCAATTGGAGATTGGATTTCAAGCTACCACGAGCAGTTAATTGACCTTTTAAAACCCCCAAAAAACAGACTACCTTCTTACAGCACCGTGCGTCGGGCTTTATTATACATAGATTACGCACAGTATTCCGTATGTCTGGCAAAATTCTTTGACATCAAACCAATTTGCGGAGAGACTATTGGATTGGACGGCAAAGTCCTCAAAGGCTCGTACCAAATTGAAAATGATAATTCTAACTCCGACTCTCATCCAGCAATTATGCTGGTCAGTACTTATATTGTCGAGCGAGGATTTATTCTAGAGCCATGTGAGGTTAATGCCAAAACCAATGAAATTAAAGCAATACCTGAGTTTATTGAAAAACTAGCTTTAAAGGGAGTTGTTTTTGCCTTTGATGCAATTAATACCCAAAAAAAACTTGCGAGTTGATTATAGAGAGTGGGAATGATTATATTGCTGCTTTAAAAGGCAATCAGCAAGGTCTATTCAAAGATGTTCAAACAAATTTTATACCAGAGCTAACTTGCGAACAGATAAAATTTGGGGCACGGTCGAGTCGAAAAGCGTTATGTCAGTATTTGTCAAACACTTGATAATATTCGTTCTTGGCCCGGACTTGTCACTTTGATCCAAGTTAAGTCAGACCTTTGAGGGTTTTCACCCACAATCTGATCGAAGTAACTACTGAGACTCGTTATTACATTTCATCTCTAAATGAAACGGCTCAAAAAATAGCTGAACGAATCAGAGGATATTGGGGTGTTGAGAATAGAGTGCATTACGTTCGGGATGTTACTCAAGGTGAAGATGCATCCAGAATTCGCACTATCCCCTTGCCTCAGATTTTTGCCCTCGCTCGTAATTTTTCACTCAATTTATACCGAGATAATATGTTTAAAAACATGGCACAAGCTCAACGTTTATGTTCTTTTCGACTAGACACACTCAAGCAACTTTTTAGAATGAAATAGCCCTGGCAAATTAGGAATATCTAATTGTGATAATCTTTGTGATAAATTTACTTTAATTTTCTCATTAATACACCATTTAGGCGGATAAAAATAATCAATTGGCTGAGGCGTTGAAGTAAATTTTGATTTTATTTTTTTGCGATTACTTTTCAAATCAGGAAATGCTGATCGGCAATATTTATCAGTTTCACAAAAAAGATTTTGACAGTCTATAGCCTGTAGCGGACGACCCCAAAGTGATTGAAAATTTAACCCTAACCGTTGAAACTCTCTCTCTTGGTTTTCAGTCATCCAGCGAATTATATCAGTATATGTTTTTCCATCTGTATCAACAAAACACTTATTTATACCACGCTCGGCTCCTGGGCCTGCTATAGTAAAACTGTTTTCGTCAAAGTTGATAATTTCACTATAATTAATATCTGTCGCTAATTGGTAAGCCATAAACTTACCTAGCAATGGATATTCTTGAATTATCTGAAAAACATCTTCAAATTTTTTGGCTTTGACTATGCGATTGACTACCCTATCTTGGACAACCATTTTATCAATTAATGCCAAATGATTCTGGTGTTTTTTATCATAACCAAACTCTTTGCTGGCACAAGACATATACGCACTAGTGTAAATAACATATCCAAGATTCATAGCCTCTTGTAATATATCTGAATATATATTTGAGTCAAAATTAGACAGTGTAATATAATCTCCTATTTTGCTTTCTAAGTACTCCCATGTTTCTACTTTATTAAAAATTTTAAATAGTAGAATCCGTAAAATTAGTTCTTCTTCATTCCTACTCCTATTTTTATCGTAAATTACGTTTTTGATCAGATATTGTGAAACGCGATCGCTTGCTCGATATGCATTACAAAATTTATAAGTATTAATGATCGGATCGCTCGTCCACGGTGGTGGTATGTTGTTAATTTTGTTGAAAAATACTTCCTGGCGCATAGTGGCAAATCGCCAATAGGTATCAAAAATTTCTTGTCTTACTTGCATACACTGTTCTGCTAGTTTATCTTTATCAGTTTCAAATCATGAGCCAAGATTATGCGACAACTGCCGCATAATCTTCATACCCGATCGCATTTCTGGCAAAGCATCCTTAAAGCCGATCGCAGCAACTCTTCTTAACTTTTATCCACTGAATAAGATGATTTTCAGGAAACACCAGGCTCATCAGTAGTTTTGATCTGTTTTAAAATTTGTTCTACTTGGTTAATTTTTTCATTTCTATTCTGTTCTTTGAAAATATTTAAAGCTTTTTCTAAAGAAGATAGTGCCTCATCTTTTTTATTTGTTTGCCACAATGCCAATGCAAAATTAGTTAGCCCCTCACCATAATTAGGATTAATTTCCAGAGCTTTTTTGTATTCAGTAATGGCTTCTTCCCAGCGACCTTGACTAGCGTAAACTATACCAATCGCATTGTAAGCTAGAGCGTATTTTGGCCGGAGGCGAATGGCTTCTCGATAGGAGCTAATTGCATCTTCTGGTTTCTTTTGCCGAAAAAGCACATTTCCCAGTTGAAAGTGTCCGAAGGCGTCTTCTGGGAACTTTTTAACTAATTTGCGTAAATTTTCCTCTGCACCTGTTAAGTCTCCCTGACTAAATAAAGCATTGGCTTGTTGTAGGAGTTGCGATCGCTCTGGTGCATCTGTACCTGAAGCTTGTGCTATTTTTTGTGGTTGTCTCCGTGCAGACTGTTCTGGCGAATGTATAGAAACTTGGAAAGGAACCGCTAAGACTAATGGTGATATCCCCATTACACTGATAATACTCAGCATCATGCAGCCAATAGGTTGAACAAATGCTGATTTGGATTTGCACTTCACCTTCATCGCCCTGAATGCCTCAATAATGTTCTAATCTTATAATAATGTGAAGATGCATTAGTAAGTCTGCAATACACTAAGAAGTGTGTCAATATACTGACTGTACGGTGTCTTTAAAATTTCAGGTATGAGCGAACACAACTATTTGTTTTATAAGAATAAATTGGTATGTACATACTCATGTATTATTTCTCTGGTCATACCAACTATTTACATTTAAAATAATATTAGCTATTTCTTTGTCATCAAGTTTTTTCAGTTCATCATTTCCGTTAAAGTGCAAGCTAACTTGCTTTTGTCCATTTATTCTAGGTTCTAAAATCCATTTATAATAACCTTGATCATTCTCTAAAATAAAGAAAAATAGGCAACCCGGGAATGGTAAATCTTTGAATTTTTCTAGCCTATTCAACCTCTCTTTGTCTAACTTGAAAATATCATTATGCTTACTTAAGTTAGATGTATAATCGGTTGCTTTTACTTCAATACCAAAGAGTCTTCCAGTAAAAACTCCATCTTTGGTAATTGTGATTAAAAAGTCTAATCCTTGATTTGGTGTTGGTTGAGAAATAACCAAGTCATCACGACGAGTTAAGTAAACAATGGCAAGAGATTCTGCCCGTTTTCCAATATACCAAGGTGCTGTGGTTTCCATTGTTTTATCTCCAGTCTTGATCGGCAAATTTGGAAACTAACTGATTAGTATGGTATGTGCTCCAAAAATTATTAACTTCCTGCCATAGCAGTTCTCTATTTTGTTTGATAATTTTAAATTGAGTAGAAAGGCTTGACAGAGACTTAAGACTTTCATCATTTGCAGAAACTATGTAACCTAACTCTTGAATAAGGGCAGGCTGTTTTGCCTACCCTACCCTACATTATTAAGAATTGCTTTGTGTTAGTGGTCTGTCCCATTAAATATTATGGTTTTGTAGTAAGCACTTCAGTGCTTAAAAATCCAGGACTAAAGTCCTTACTACGAACTTATTCACCCCTCGTAACTAATGGGACAGACCATTAGTTTGTTGTTAACAGACTTCTATTTTGAGAAATTTGCATTGTTTACGCACCTCCCCGCAATTTATCCAACACACTCCGATCTTCTAATGTCGAAGTATCACCAGATACCTCTTGTCCGGCAGCTAGATTCCGCAATAAGCGCCGCATAATCTTACCCGATCGCGTTTTCGGTAAAGCGTCTGTAAAGCGGATTTCTCCCGGACGCGCGATCGCACCTATTTCTTTAACTACGTGCAGTTTGAGTTCTTTACTCAGTTCCTCACTTCCCTGATAAGTGCCTTCTAAAGTCACAAAAGCAACTACTTCTTCACCTTTGAGTTCATCTGGCTTACCCACTACCGCCGCTTCTGCAACTGCTGGATGCGAAACTAAAGCTGATTCTACTTCCATTGTACCGAGTCGATGTCCTGATACATTCAGTACATCATCCACACGACCCATTACCCAGAAGTAGCCGTCTTCATCTTGTCTTGCGCCATCACCAGCAAAGTAAATATAGTTACCATCTTTGGGTGGAATGTGTTCCCAGTAAGTGCGGCGGAAGCGTTCTGGATCGCCGTAGACTGTCCGCATCATTCCTGGCCACGGATGACGCACCGCTAGATAACCGCCTTCGTTATTGGGTACGGTGTTTCCTTCTAAATCCACAACATCTGCAATAATTCCAGGGAAGGGAAGAGTTGCAGAACCGGGTTTGGTAGGAATTGCCCCTGGTAGCGGTGTAATCATGATACCGCCAGTTTCCGTTTGCCACCAAGTATCCACAATTGGACAGCGATCGCCACCAATTATTTTCTGATACCACATCCAAGCTTCCGGGTTAATCGGTTCGCCGACGGTTCCCAGCAAACGCAACGAAGACAAGTTTCGCGCATTCGGATGTTGTTCGCCCATCTTAATAAATGCCCGAATTGCCGTAGGTGCAGTATAAAAAATATTAACGCCGTATTTTTCAATTACATCCCAGAAACAGCCAGGATTAGAAGCGCGGGGTGCACCTTCATACATCACCGTGGTTGCACCGTTGGAGAGGGGGCCGTAGACAATGTAGCTGTGTCCAGTAATCCAACCGACATCGGCGGTACACCAATATACATCTGTGTCTTGGAGGTCAAAGATCCACTTGGTGGTGATATGAGTATACAAATTATAACCAGCAGTTGTATGCACTACGCCCTTCGGTTTGCCCGTGCTGCCAGAAGTATAAAGGACAAACAGCATATCTTCGCTGTCCATCGGTTCGGCGGGACAATCTGCTGATACTCCTTTTTGCAAATCATGCCACCAATGATCGCGTCCGCCCGACTGCATATAAATTTCTTGTCCGGTGCGCTTGACAACTAGGACATTTTCTACACTAGGAACAGCACCATCAGCTAAGGCTTTATCTACCTGTTCCTTGAGAGGAACGATCGCATCTTTGCGCCAACCACCATCAGCCGTAATTACCAGTTTAGCTTTAGCATCGATTAAGCGATCGCGCAAAGCTTCAGCACTAAAACCACCAAATACTACACTGTGGGGTGCGCCAATTCTCGCACAGGCTAACATCGCGATCGCAGCTTCGGGAATCATCGGCATATAAATACCAACGCGATCGCCTTTTTGTACACCCAGTTGCTTCAATACATTGGCGAACTGGCAAACTTCCCGGTGCAGCTGGGAGTATGTGAGGGTACGGGAATCACCTGGTTCTCCTTCCCAAATCAATGCTGCTTTATTTTTGCGCCAGGTGGTGAGATGTCTGTCAAGACAGTTGTAAGAAATATTAATTTTACCACCAACAAACCATTTAGCAAAAGGTGGTTGCCAGTCTAATACTGTATCCCACTTTTGGAACCATTCTAATTCTGTTGTCGCCAAATCTGCCCAAAATTGCTGCGGATCAGCTTTGGCTTTGTCGTAGAGACGCTGATAGTCTTCTAGACTTTTGATATGAGCATTTTGCGAGAATTCCGAGCCAGGATGGAAGAGGCGCTTCTCTTGGAGGATTGATTCTATAGTTGGTTGAGACATGGTTAGTTATAAGTGCGATCGCTATTGATACTAAAAACTATTCTTAACCCAGTTGTGCTAAACAGTGTTTAGATTTTCGTTAAGCTAGGTAGAAATTGGCAAGTTATTTAGTTTACATTGATTTTCATCTAGCAAAAGCAAGCGATCGAGAAATGTAAAAACGTTTTACAACCTATCTACCGGTAATGTTGCAAAATGTAAGTAGTCTTGACAAACAAAGCCTGAAATTATGACGCTTACTGTCGAAGCCAGCAGCTTATCTCTCAACGATGTTCATCGCTTTCTCAAATTAGAAAAGCTTTCAAATGGTTCATTCACAGACTTCTTAACTCTAGAACCACTCTCTGAGTTTGAACAGCAGGATTTATTAAGAATCAGAAACGACTTTGATCGTTACTTAAGCGATCGTAAAATTTCTGAAGGTTTGGTTAAATTTTTAACGATTGCACCTTTAATGCGGTTAGCTGGATTTTACGATGTGCCGATTCGGTTGACAATGGAAGATAGTATTGCGATCGCTATCGAAGATGAAGACAGAAGAATTACCGGACGGATGGATATTTTAGCAATCAATAATCCTCAAAGTAATATTGCACCCCCTTTTTGGGTTGTAGTAATTGAAACGAAAAACAGTGGAGTAGATGTGACTGAGGGTTTACCTCAATTACTCACTTATGCTTTTAAAAGTTTAGCTCAACAACCATCAGTTTGGGGTTTAGTAACTAACGGACTGCGTTATCAATTTGTTCATTTAAGACATGAACAACAGCCAATTTATCAGTTAATGCCATTATTAAATCTGAATGAATCTCCCGGTGCAATAGAGTTATTACAAGTTTTCAAAGCCGTCTGCAAGCTACCAAATTTTCAGTAAAATGAACGTAAATCGCGGAGCGATCGCTGATGTCTGAACCTGCTACCCTAGAAATCATCTCTGATAATATTTCAGAGGACGAAGTTATTTTTCCTCCTGGTGATATACTTAGTGACGAACCACCCTTGGAAAGCGATCTACACCGAGAACAAATCGATTTGCTGATTCGCATCCTTAAATTGTGGTGGCGAGAGAGGCAAGATTTTTATGCTTCTGGCAATTTGACGATTTATTACAGTCCTAACCAGAAAAAATCAGAACATTTCCGTGGCCCAGACTTTTTTGTAGTTTTGGGAACCGAGAAAAAAGACCGTAAGAGTTGGGTAGTTTGGCAAGAAGACGGCAAATATCCCAACCTGATTGTGGAAATTTTGTCAAGTTCAACGACAGCAGTTGATAAAGGTTTAAAAAAACAAGTTTACCAAGATACCTTCCGTACACCAGATTATTTCTGGTTTGATCCTGTAACAATGGAACTTCAGGGATTTCATATAGTTGATGGGAAGTATCAAGAAATCCAAGTAACCACTGATGGACGTTTGTGGAGTCAGCAGTTAGAACTTTATTTGGGAGTTTATGAAGGTAAATTAAGATTCTTCACTACTGAAAATCAATTAATATTATCATCAGAAGAGTTGGCGGAACTTGAACGTTCACGTGCCGAACAGGCAGAAGAACGTGCCGAAGAGGCAGAAGAACGCGCCGAACGAGCAGAGCAAGAAATTGCTCGACTGCGGGAGGCTTTACGTATACAGGGCATCGACCTAGAGAATATTTGATGACATTAGGAAATGAACTAAAGACATTTTCAAGTTAAAATCTAGTTATCAATATGTAAAAAAAGCGTAATCTTCTGAAAGTAGGGCATCGATTGCAAGCAACAGAAATTAAGGATCAGCTAAAGTCCCTTATCGAGCAAGCCTCCTCGATAGATCATAATTTAGCGAGAAGATTAGATGAAATCAATCGTTGGGTAAAAGACATCAAGCCAGGTTCCCTGACTGCAAAACCCTTTGTCATTGCCTTTCTGCTAGAGGTGATTACGGATTCGACAATTTGGCTGATGATTAAATCGTTACCTTCAGAAGAGGAACAAAAAGCAAAGTTCGAGATGATGAGGCCGATTGAGAGATATTGGTATGGTTATCTATTTCCTAAATGGTTCAATGCAAGTGACTCCAAGTTTTATATTTGGAAACAAAAATTGATGTCAGGTGAATTTAATCAGGTTGATAATGATATAATCAGATCAATAGCCCAAGATATTGTTCAGCGAGAAGGTAGTTTTTGGCAGCGTTATATAGCCGACCTTTCTATGGCAACAGATTTAATTGTTAGTCGTAACAATCAACCACTGTGCATTCAAGTTACCAGTGTTAGTGAAGAACTCAATCAACAAAAGTATCAAGCTTGGCAAAATACACTGCGATCGTGGGAAATCGAGAGAGGATTGTTCTTAAGTTACAATCCCAAGGATACTAATTTTGTTAACCAGTTAGTCAACGTGGCCCTGTATAACAGTGATTACCTTTCTGGTGGTAAATATTTAAAATTTTCGTGAATTTTCAGGAATTTGACATTTTAGATTTGTGTCTAGCCTATATACTTACGTGCTAATTACAGCTTTTATGCCTAATAAAAGAGAAACTCACTGCAACAATCAAGTAGATACATTTGCTGAAGCTTTAGCGACGGCGCGACAAATGCAACAAAACTGGCTAACTTATGGGGTTGATTTTGTCAATATTTACGTTGAAGATGTGGAGGGAGACTGGCTAGAAACGTGGGGACATGATGAAATATTAGGTAATTTTCACTTAGATACTATTAAAGAATTTTTGGTGAGTAATGATAGTGTAGCTGTGAAAGTAAGAGAGCATTTAGGAGAGCGATCGCTATTTGATTTTGCAGTAAACTTAGAAGAATCTTGGAGAATTTCTGAAGTAGATGATAGGTTATCCGTTGTAAAAAATCTCTTAGCTGGTGGTGAAAACATTATTGATACAGCTCATATCAGGTTAGTAGAGTTAGCAAATAGTCTGTTGGTAAAGTTAGAAGATATTTTGTGAAATTTTTAGTTAAGTAGTGGTAAAGTAAATTTTTAACTCAAAGGTTTTCATGTTTTATTTTGGTTGTAATTGGGTGGCAATATAGGCGATCGCTTTTTCAGACAAGCTTTAATAATCTTTGAGATGTGCAATCTTTATCACTGTACAACAAAGTTGTTGAGCTATTAAGTTTATCACTTAGAGATCAAGCTTTTACAGTTGCACGAACAAATTAACTTTTAAAGTGGATTGACTCTGGGAATTACCAAGCAGTTCTAGAACGCAAAACCAAAATACAGCTAGCTCCATCACCTAGCTTCTGTCGTCATTGTGGGGTTAAGCTTGAACCTTCACACAGTTTTTGTCCAAGCTGCGGAGAGAAAGTTTCTTCCTAAGTGGAATGGCACTAAGTTAAACCATATAGTATAGGAATCCGGTTTGATTTCTGAACTTACTTGTGTAGTCAGGCAATAGGCAACAGTCAGGAAGACTATGAAGAGGTGTACCGACTTTTTTCACGCAATCAAATATGAGTCCTATATTCTAATTCTAGATGCCAAATAACGACAGCAGAAAAATAATTGTAGCTACAAATAAATACTTTTGACTTTTAATTTATTTTTGATTCAGGGATTTACAAGTATAAAATTATACTTTAATATATAAATAAGAAAGGCGATCGCCTCTTTTGACCAATGCCCCTTCTGTTATTGTTGCATGTTCCAAAGTCTTCTACACTGACTGAAATAGGTTTTAACTCTTAACGGCGGCTCCTCATGACGGTCAACGATTCTGAATACATCAGGCAAGCTGAAGCCACTCGTGTGCGTGTACTCAGCGAAGCACTACCTTATATTCAACAATTCGCCGGTCGCACTGTTGTTGTCAAATATGGTGGTGCAGCGATGAAAGATAGCACACTCAAAGACAAAGTTATCCGCGACATTGTATTCTTATCCTGCGTGGGCTTGCGTCCGATTGTAGTACACGGTGGTGGCCCAGAAATTAACAGTTGGTTAGATAAGCTGGGAATCGAACCACAATTTAAGAATGGTTTGCGGGTCACTGATGCCGCCACAATGGATGTGGTGGAAATGGTTTTAGTTGGTCGAGTTAATAAAGAAATTGTCTCCCTGATTAACCAAGCTGGTGGATTGGCTGTAGGACTTTGCGGTAAAGACGGTAATCTATTTACAGCCCGTTCCCAAGGTCAAGAAGGCATCGGCTTTGTGGGGGAAGTCAGCAATGTGAATATTAAGATTTTGGAAACACTCGCTAGCAATGGCTATATTCCGGTGGTGTCCAGCGTCGCCGCAGATGAGACAGGGCAAGCTTATAACATTAACGCCGATACTGTAGCGGGAGAAATTGCTGCTGCACTAGGAGCAGAAAAGTTAATTTTACTGACCGACACCAGTGGAATTTTAAAAGATTACAAAGACCAATCTACTTTGATTCCGAAAGTAGATATCCGCGAAGCCCGCGAGTTGATTGCTAATGGTGTAGTCAGCGGTGGGATGATTCCTAAAGTGAATTGTTGTGTGCGATCGCTTGCTCAAGGAGTCCGTGCAGCACACATCATCGATGGTCGCATTCCTCACGCCTTGTTATTAGAAATCTTTACTGATGTTGGGATTGGGACGATGATTCTCGGTTCGCAGTTTACCACTTAGAAGAGAATGACGGGGATGAGGGGGATGAGGAAGAATAATAATTGTTTACTTGCTCCCTCATCTCCCCCTACTCCCTCATCTCCCCCTGCTCCCTTACCGGGGATAAATGAAAACCCGCGATCGCCCGCCGCTAAATGGTGTATGACGCCAAGAATTATTGATAATTACCGGATTAACTAGGGTTGAATCTCGAATTGTTGGATTAATCAAGGTGGAATTTCTGATGTTCTGCCTGAACTGAGGATAGGAATAATCGCGGTAATGATTGCGTTGTGGCATCAGTCCTGTTGTTGGGTCTACAGGCATAGGTGTGGGAATCGGACTACCATAAATAAAGGAACCCACAGAAGGCGATTGCCTGACTCCATAACCACCATCATTCACGAACACGCGCTGGGTGGAATGCGATGGCCTGACTCCATAACCACCATCAATCACGATCACAGACTGCGCGGAAGCTGGAGCAATGGTTACACCCATCACTGCCAAAGTCATACCTGCTAAGAGCCAATTCAGTTGCGAATGCTTGATTTTCAACATAATTTTGCTCACCTGCATAAGATACCGGAATTTTTAATCAGAAAATAGTCGCAGCTACTTAGTTAAAATTTTAGAAGTTTATCTGCCTTGAGATTGCCGGCTTTTGAAAAGATTCCAAAAAGATTGCTGGCATTGGCAAAATGAAAACAGTGGTAATTTTTGTATAAGACGTGAGTGTAGAAAGTTTAGAAATTGCTAAAACCCGTTACCAGACTGGGAAAGTTGCCTTTGAAAATGGGCAATACCGCGAAGCCATAGAAAATTTAGAAAAAGCTAGCGCTCTGTTAGCTCGTAATTCTCGCCTTGGGGGCGAAGTAGAAATTTATCTGGTGACAGCTTATGAAGCGGCTGGACGCACGGATGATGCGATCGCTCTTTGCGAAAGACTCAAACGCCATGCCCATTTTGAAATCAGCAAACAAGCGCGGCGGATGCTTTATATCTTAAAAGCACCAAAGCTGAAAAGACCCAGCGAATGGATGACTGAAATCCCCGATTTGGCAGCATTAGCCGATAATGAACTCAAAATTTCTGTACCTGCTAAGTCTACTAAATCTTCTGGGGAGCAAAAGCCTAAACCTGCCGAACCAGAATTCGTTGACCTCAGTCAGGTCAATACCAGAGATAATCGCTTTATCTGGGTGGCGCTAATTGCCATTGCTTTAACCATCTCGTACTTGGTTTGGTTGAATTTTTCAGGAACTCCTGGCTGATACTAATTTTGGATTTTGGATTTTAGATTTTAGATTAAAGAATCTTTTGGTTGATGCTGGACTAACGTCCCGCTACGCGCTTTTACCCCTTGTGGGTGACACAAATCCTCTCATCCAAAATTTAAAATCTTTGAGCTTCATCCGTTTATTGGTGACGTCAATCCAAAATCCAAAATTTAAAATCCAAAATCTGTTGACTTTTGGGGAGATTTATAGTTATGAATTCTTCAATTTTTGGAAAGATTTTCTTGTGGTTAGTCAGACCATTTAGTTTTGTGTTGGCAAATATGAAATTGCTCTCACCACTGAATGGTCGAAATCGAATGAACCGGGTCTTTCCCATGCGAAATCCGATTCTGTGGCTAGTGCTGTTAACATCTCTCTTACTGACTGGCTGTGTAAAGTATGATGTGGGGCTTCATTTTGACAACTCAAATAGTGGCGAACTAGTACAGCATATTAAGTTGGGAGAACGTCTAACCAGTTTTAGTGGCGATTCAGTGTACGAATGGTTAAATAGCATAGAACGTCGCGCCCGTCAACTTGAGGGTAAAGCACAGCGAGTTTCCCAAGAAGAAATCATCGTCACAATTCCTTTTAGCAGCGGTAGGGAATTGCAAGAGAAGTTCAACGAATTCTTTAACTCCCGTGCGAATCAACTTTCTGAATCTGTAGAGAGCCAATCTGACTCAGAACTGCCGAAAATTGAATCAAACGTTCTCTTAGAGGAGAATAATTTTTTACTTTTAGTCCGAAATCGGTTGATTTATGATTTGGATTTGCGATCGCTCTCTCTAATTGCTAGCAAAGGTAATGTACTAGCTAATGCTGGTTCAATTCTCGATTTGGAATTTAGCTTGAAGACTCCTTGGGGAGCCAAAAATATTCAACTAACTGAAACTGCAATTGAGCCAGAAAAAAATGGCAATCAATTAGTGTGGAAACTCCAGCCTGGTGAGCTAAACCACATAGAAGCTGTTTTCTGGCTTCCTAGTCCCCTTGGGATCGGTGGGTTGTTAATTATCTTGTTTGTCTCGGCAGGATTGTATTTGAGATACAATTTCATGCCAGATCCTAGAATTCAGTTTCCTCCCAAAGCAGCAGCAATCCAGGAGAATCCCCCGGCTTGAAGCCGGAGGAGTGTCAATTTTAGTATCTGATGTAATGCTTTGAAATAGAGACTCAAAAAAAGTAAAAGCAGTAAATCCTAGTTAATCAGGAGATATTTGGTGGTAAATATTCTACATATTGATTCCAGCCCTCGTGGTGAGCGATCGCACTCCAGAGAACTATCTAAGGAATTCGTCAGTGCTTGGAAAGCAGTGCATCCTGAAGATGCGATCGCCTATCGAGATTTAGGGCATCACCCAGTTCCTCACGTTGATGAAGCTTGGATTGCAGCGGCATTTTCACCTCCAGAAACCCATACCTCAGAATTAACTAAGGCAATCAGGATTTCTGACGAACTGGTTGATGAGTTTTTGGCAGCCGATCGCTACGTCTTTGGAGTACCAATGTACAACTTCAATATACCTTCCACTTTTAAAGCTTACATCGACCAAATTGTTCGCATTAACCGGACTGTTGCTTTAGATGCTCAAGGTTTTAAAGGGTTAGTCGAAGGTAAAAAGGCAGTTATCCTCACTGCTCGCGGCGGTGATTTTAGCGCGACATCTCCTTTCCTTGCTTATGACTTCCAAGAACCCTACCTGCGGACAATTTTCGGCTTTATTGGGATTACAGACATTCAATTTATTAACGCTAATAGTCTAAACGAAGGTGATGCCCGCACCCAATCTCTATCAGAAGCAAGGGCAGCAATTCAAGATGCGATCGCCCAGTGGTAAGAGGGGCATTGAGAAGAGACTAGGGAGAAAAGGGAGAGGGGGGAGATAAAGGAGATGAGGGAGTAGGGGGAGATGAGGTAGTCAACTACTATTTTATTCGCCCTCATCCCCCTCATCCCCCTTGCCCCCCGCCCCCCTGCCTCTTCTTCAGGGTGACAACCGCTCAATATTCCAAGTACCATTATCTAAACGGCTATAGAGTAAGCGATCGTGCAGACGGCTAGGGCGTCCTTGCCAAAACTCAATTTCTGTAGGGATAACTCGTAAGCCTCCCCAATGAGGCGGTCGAAAAATTTCCTGATTTTCATATTTGCTTTGGAACTCCTGCAAGCGTCGCTCCAAGACTTCTCGGCTTTCTATCACCTCGCTTTGATTAGATACCCACGCACCCAGGCGACTATTGGTAGGGCGACTGTGAAAATACTGGTCAGACTCAGTTTCGGAAACTTTCTCCACATACCCCGAAATTCGGACTTGACGTTCCAGTTCTGCCCACCAAAAGACTAAAGCTGCCTGGGGATTTTCTGCTAATTCTTGTCCTTTATGACTGTTGTAGTTGGTAAAGAAGGTAAAGCCCCGTTCATCAAAATTCTTAAGCAGCACCATTCTGGCTGAAGGCTTACCGTCTGGTGTGGCTGTGGCAATGGTCATGGCATTGGGTTCAGGGAGTTGTGCTGCTAGTGCCTGATCGAACCATTTTTTAAATTGGATAAAAGGATTGAGTTCAACTTCGAGTTCGCTTAAACCTTCCAAGGTGTAGTCTTTGCGAAGGCCAGCTATAGTTTTGTCCATTGCGATTTGTTTCCTTGCTATCAGATACGCTTATATATATCTTTGTCAAAAATATCTATGATGATAATCAGTGCCATTAAGAATTTTACAAATTCTCTGAATAAATAACTAAAATAGGTTGCATAAAATGCGCCGTTCGGCATCCCTTCAACGCCTGTTAATTTATGGTCTGAGCGGTCCGATTATCGCTCTCAATGTCTGGTTGCTGTCTGTGCTTTTTCGCTACTTCCAGCATCCTATTACCGTCTTGAGCATTGCGGCAATTCTGGCTTTTCTGCTAAATTACCCGGTTAAGTTCTTTGAACGTGCTCGGATCACCCGCACTCAGGCGGTGATTATAGTTTTACTTGCAACATTAACCCTGTTTGGAATTCTGGGTGTCACCCTAGTACCGTTGATCGTTGACCAAACAATTCAACTGTTAAAGAATATCCCTGATTGGTTAGGCGCTAGTCAAGCAAACCTAGAGCAGTTTGAGATGTTGGCAAAGCAACGACGTTTGCCAATCGATCTGAGGGTTGTGAGCAGTCAAATCAATGCCAACATTCAGAATGTGGTGCAACAGTTAGCTTCTGGTGCAGTGGGATTTGCTGGCACACTGTTGTCAGGATTAGTTGACCTAGTGTTAGTTATCGTGCTTGCATTTTATATGCTTTTATATGGCGATCGCGTCTGGCATGGTCTGATCAATCTTTTGCCCTCTAACATTGGAGATCCCCTCACCACATCCTTGCGCCTAAATTTCCAGAACTTCTTCCTCAGCCAGTTGTTACTAGGACTGTTCATGGTGCTAACCCTGACACCAATTTTCTTAGTGCTGAAGGTGCCTTTTGCCCTGTTGTTTGCCATATTAATTGGTATCTCAGAACTCATTCCCTTTATTGGGGCGTCTCTGGGTATTGGTTTGGTGACGATTTTAGTGCTGTTGCAAAATTGGTGGTTGGCAGTTCAAGTTGCCATAGCAGCGATTCTCATGCAGCAGCTTAAAGATAACCTGTTAGCTCCCAGGTTACTCGGCAATTTTATCGGATTGAATCCCATCTGGATTTTTGTAGCTATTTTGATGGGATTTGAGATTGCTGGTTTATTAGGGACACTTGTTGCTGTTCCGATTGCTGGTACTATTAAAGGCACTTTCGATGCTATTAAGAGCGGCAAGCCAAGTGACTTTGTATCAAAAACTGTCACTATTGCTCATGACCCGCCGCCTGATTAAGGCGGCAGAGGGGCAGGGGGGCAGGGGGGCAGGGGAGCAGGGGGAGATGAGGGGGATGAGGGGGACAAGGGGGAATTATTGAACAAGTTTCTCCCTTATTTCCCCCCTCTTCCTTGTCTCCTTTGTCTCTTCTCCATGCCCAATGCCCCATGCCCAATTCCCAACACTCTAAAATCAAAAGTTGCACAATCTAATCTCACAATTCACAATGGTGATCGATTGCAAATTTGAGAGGATACTGCCAGCAGGCGATTTCTGAATAAAAGAAGCGCAAGCGAATGTATAAGGTACACGCTTTGCCAATAGTCAATTAGTTTAGTGTTGAATTTACAGTCTTTTGATTCTCATTAATTAACTTAGAATCTGTTGATGGAAGCTTCCGAGCTGTTAGAAACAATCACATTTTTGATTTACCAAGCCGAGCAGGGGGAAATTGATCCTTGGGATGTCCAAGTGATTGAGGTGATTGACCGCTATTTAGAACTGATGGCACCGGGGGCAATAACAAGAGGCTATGAAGCGGACTTGTCTCAATCTGGACAGGCATTTTTATCAGCATCAATGCTGGTATTATTCAAAGCTAATACCTTGATGCAATTGTCAACAATCGGAGATGCACAAGATGGTCTAGAAGATGATGCCTTACTGGAAAGTGAAGACGGTGTATCACATCAGGGTCATCGTCTACCATTAGAACGGCAATTGCGTCGTCGTCCAGCGGCAATGCCGCCACCAAAGCGTCGGGTGACTCTGCAAGAGTTAATCGAACAATTGCAGATTATGGCTAACCAACTGAAACTGGTAGAAAAAGTCAGCAAACCTATCCGTCTTAGGCGTCAACCTAGCGTTCAAAGTATGCGGGAGGCACTGGAGTTAGCTCACCAGGAAAATCTGACAGAAGTTGCTGGGGAACTGGAGCAGGTGTTGAAATTGTCGACAAGAGAGCTAAGTTTAGAACAAAATTGGTTGAATTTAGAACAGCTTGTAGAATTGTGGACTAAGACAAAGCTTCTCAACCACAATGGGTCTGGACATGAGTCTAAACACAGTAACCTAGTTAGCGTTTTCTGGGCACTACTATTACTCTCGGCTCAATCGAAAGTAGAGCTATTTCAAGAGGACTTTTATCATGAAATTAAAATTCGCTTAATTAGAGATTCAGCTAATATCGGCAAACCTTTTGAGCACCCGATGAACTAAGAAAGTCAAAAGTAGTGCAGACAATTTCTCTAAGAAAGGCAGAAGGTGAGGCGGCCGCGGCCCCTGTCTTGGCGGTTCCCGTCGATAGCGCAGCGTAAAGCCTTCTCTTCTCTTTCAGAGACGCTAACGCGAACGAGAGGCAACGCTTTCGGCATGGCAACTCTTGGAGACGCTGCGCGAACGCTTAGAGCGAGTCATCGAGCGTCTGGGGGACTGCCGAACCCGAAGGGCAGGAGCTAGAAACAAACTGTTTATATCTGATGCGTGAGTCCTGCATTTTGTACCTCATCTACTTGCAAATTTCTGTATTGTTGCCCTTTCTGGAAAAGTGACGCTTTTGTATCGCTAACAGAGCGTCGGAAACCGACGATTCGACTTTTCGCTCTGCCACAGGTAACAGCGCCCTAACCTAAATTTATGTATGGAAAGACAAAACAATTTAAATCTAGTGGCGTGGCATCAAGATTTCAGGCTTCCTTGTTAGAAAAATAGGAATTTATTTATGGGGTTTTCCTCCTGGCTTTCAGCATAGCTGCCTCCTGCCTTGTTATAGATTTTTGATTCAACCCCAAAATCCGAGTAAATTGAAAAGATAAGCGATCGCTTGTCATCTAAGTATACTTATGGTTGCAATAACCACTAATTTCCTGTTATCCCTGTTTGGAGGGATAACTTAGAGCATAAATAAAAACTGATGATTAAGTATCACTCGATGAAAGTAAACTGGCTTGTGGTTGAGGAATAAATTTTTATGAAAGCGATGATTCTCGCGGCGGGCAAGGGTACTCGCGTGCGTCCGATTACGTACACTATGCCCAAGCCGATGATGCCCATCCTGCAAAAGCCAGTGATGGAGTTTTTGCTAGAACTGTTACGCCATCATGGATTTGACCAGATTCTAGTCAATGTTAGTCATTTGGCTGAGGAAATAGAAAACTATTTCCGTGATGGTCAACGGTTTGGGGTGCAAATTGCCTATTCCTTTGAAGGAAAAATTGATGACGACGGTAAACTGGTGGGCGAAGCGATAGGTTCAGCTGGAGGGATGCGCCGCATCCAAGACTTCTCACCGTTTTTTGATGATACCTTTGTAGTTTTATGTGGTGATGCTTTAATTGACTTGGATTTAACTGCGGCGGTTAAATGGCATAGAGCTAAAGGGTCGATCGCTACCATTATCACTAAATCTGTCCCCAAGGAAGAAGTTTCTAGCTATGGTGTGGTTGTGACTGACGAAGAAGGTCGTGTTAAAGCTTTCCAAGAAAAACCTACAACTGAAGAAGCCCTCAGCACCAACATCAACACAGGTATTTACATCTTTGAGCCAGAAGTTTTTAACTATATTCCCTCTGATGTCGAATATGACATTGGTAGCCAATTGTTTCCCAAATTGGTAGAAATCAAAGCCCCTTTTTACGCCATTCCTATGGACTTTGAATGGGTAGATATTGGTAAAGTCCCAGACTATTGGCGGGCGATTCGCGGTGTGCTGCTGGGTGAAATCAAAAATGTGCAAATTCCTGGTCATGAAGTCGCCCCCGGCATCTTTACTGGCTTAAATGTTGCCATAAATTGGGACAAAGTGGATATTACTGGCCCCGTTTACATTGGCGGTATGACGAGAATCGAAGACGGAGCTAAAATTGTCGGGCCAGCGATGATTGGCCCCAATTGTTGGATATGTAGTGGTGCAACAGTGGAAAACAGCGTGATTTTTGAATGGTCACGTCTGGGCCCTGGAATTCGGTTAGTCGATAAGCTGGTATTTGGACGTTATTGCGTAGATAAAACTGGCGCTGCGATTGATGTTCAAGCTGCTGCTTTAGACTGGCTGATTACCGATGCTCGTCAGACACCGCCATCACATACCCCTGTTGAGCGACAAGCGATAGAGGAATTGTTGGGGACGAATGTAAATTAAATTAAAGTTAGGAGTTAGGAGTTAAGAGTTAAGAGTTTGGAGTAGAGACGCGATTAATCGCGTCTGTACAGGAGTTAGGAGTTAGGAGTTTGTATTTCACTCTTCACTTCTAACTCTTAACTTTATTCCTAACTCTTCACTCCTAACTCCTAACTATTTAAGTACTTCACTTCTAACTCTTAACTTTATTCCTAACTCTTCACTCCTAACTCCTAACTATTTAAGTACGTATATCTTCTAAGACTCTGCTCGTAGGTTTGCAGTAGTCGTTGAGATTCTGCTAGGGTGATGCGATTTTCTTCTAATGCTTTCTCGCAGCGCTGGCGAATGTTTTCCACCATATCTTCGGAGTCATACTGGACGTAGCTTACTACTTCGCTCATGGTGTCACCTTTGACAACGTGTTCAATCTGGTAGCCTTTGGGCGTTAATTGGATGTGAACGGCGTTGGTGTCACCAAATAGGTTGTGCAAATTGCCCATGATTTCCTGGTAAGCTCCATTTAAGAACATTCCCAAATAATAGGGTTCTCCAGGCTTATAGGTGTGCAGTTCTAAAACCGACTTGACATCGCGCAGGTCAATAAAGCGGTCAATTTTACCATCACTGTCGCAGGTGAGGTCTGCTAAAATTCCCCGCCGCGTTGGTTCTTCATCTAAGCGGTGGATTGGCATGATCGGAAATAGTTGATCGATCGCCCAGCAATCTGGTGCCGATTGGAACACTGACATATTTACGTAGTAGATGGAAGCCATAATTTTTTCTAGGTCTTCCAGTTCATCGGGTACGTATTCTTGCTGTCTAGTGATGTTAAGAATTTTTTGACAACAAGCCCAGTAGAGGCGTTCGGCCTTGGCTCGTTCTCTGAGGCGTAAAATTCCTAAGTTGAAGCGGCTGATGGCTTCTTCTTTGAATTGTGCAGCATCGTGGTACAACTCTTGGTAATTTTCTTGGTTGATGGATTGAAAGCTTTCCCAAAGATAATTAATAATTGGCGATTCTCCCTCTTGTGGAGGTTCTGGGATATTGAGGGGGACATCACTGGTACTAAGAACGTCGAAAATCAGCACTGATTGATGAGAAGCGATCGCTCGTCCACTTTCACTAATCAGTGTTGGTACGGAAATCTGCCGCTCTGCACAGGTATCTTTTAACTCTGCCACGATGTCGTTGGCATAGTTCTGCATGTTGTAATTTTTCGATGCATAGAAGTTGGTTTGGGAGCCATCATAATCTACGCCCAAGCCGCCACCAACATCAAGGTATTTCATATCTGCTCCCAGCATTGCCAATTCTACATAAATGCGGCTGGCTTCTTGGATAGCATCTTTAATCACATTAATGGCAGAGATTTGTGAGCCGATGTGGAAGTGCATCAGCTGCAAAGAATCGAGCAGGTTGGCTTCGCGTAATTTGTCAACAGCCTCGATTACTTCAGGCATTGTCAAACCAAATTTAGCGCGATCGCCACTAGAGGTTCCCCAACGTCCCATGCCTTGGGTACTGAGTTTAGCTCGAACCCCTAATATCGGTTTAATACCTAACTGGCGATTGGCATCTATCACCAAATCAACTTCTTCAATCTGCTCTAAGACAATGATTGGTGTTTGCCCTAGTCTTTGGGCTAACATTGCCGTTTCGATGTATTCTCGGTCTTTGTAACCGTTGCAAACTAACAATGCTCCTGGAGTATCCAACACAGCCAGAGCAATCATTAATTCTGGCTTGGAACCGGCTTCTAAACCAAATTGATTGGGTTTGCCAAATTTGACTAAATCCTCAATCAAATGCCGCTCTTGGTTGCATTTGACGGGAAAAACGCCACGGTAGACGCCAGGGTAATTATAGCGGGCGATCGCTTTGGCAAAACAAGCATTCAACCGCTCAATCCGGTCTTCCAAAATATCGGAAAAGCGAATCAACATAGGAAGTCCCAAGTTGCGCTGTTTCATGGCGTTGACCAATTCAAACAAGTCAAGAGATCCCCCGCGATCGCCCTTGGGTGCGACGGTAACGTGTCCAACAGCGCTAATGGAAAAATAAGGTTGTCCCCATCCTTCAATGCGGTACAAGGCTTCGCTATCCTCAATTTTCCAGGAGCGAGGTAAATCTCCTGTGGTAGGACTAGGTGGTAACAGTTTTTTTTGTTTATGATTTTTCACTTCAGATTTTTGTCCATTGGACGGTACTTGTACCACCTCGTCAGATGTAGCAGTTGACTCAACACCCATTTCTTCCTAACCTCTGTTTTTCACCCACGAGTTAACAATTTAGCGCATTCATTTAGGAACGTATATGCACCTAAGGATAATTTCTGAGATAAACTCTGATTGGTCATTGGTCATTAGTCATTAGTCATTGGTCATTAGTGCAAAACCCTTGGACAAAGGACAAATGACAAAGGACAAATGACAAGATAAAAAATTCATTAAGTTTTTGGAGATAGCTTTGGAACGTACATTCTTAGCAATTAAGCCAGATGGAGTACAACGGGGATTAGTGGGGGAAATTATCCGTCGCTTTGAAACCAAAGGTTTTACCCTAGTTGGTTTAAAGTTTCTGAAAGTCAGTCGGGAATTGGCTGAACAACACTATGATGTTCACCGAGAACGTCCCTTTTTTGGTGGTCTAGTGGAATTTATCACTTCTAGCCCAGTGGTAGCGATGGTATGGGAAGGTGATGGTGTCGTTGCATCTGCCAGAAAGATTATTGGTGCGACAAACCCTTTAACAGCAGAGCCAGGAACGATTCGCGGCGATTTTGGTCTGAATATTGGTCGTAACTTAATCCACGGTTCTGATGCTCAAGAAACCGCGCAACGGGAAATAGCCCTATGGTTTAAGGATGAAGAATTAGTCAGTTGGCAACCACACTTAACGCCTTGGTTGCACGAGTAAGAAAGTGGGGAGTGGGGAGTGGGGAGTGGGGAGTGGGGAGTGGGGAATAGGGAGTAAGTGAACAATTATTATTCTCCCTCATCTCCCTCATCTCCCTCATCCCCCTCACTTATTTAGAGACTTCGCTCTTTTCTGGTTCTACTTGGGGTAATTCAGTATTAACGCGCTTGGAAAATCCCCAGCCTAAAATCAGGAAGATGGCAGCAATCATGATCCATTCTGGTGGAACTAAACTATCGTTAACTACTTTCAACAACAAGCGTAAGCCCACCAAAGCTACAGTTACATAACCTGCATCTTCTAGGTTTTCATATTCGTCTAGCCAACGGATAAACAATCCCGCCATGAATCGCAGCGTAATAATACCAATTGTTGCACCCGTTAGCACTAGCCATTTTTCTTGAGAAACTGCGATCGCAGTTGTCACGCTATCTAAAGAAAATGCCAAATCTGTAAATGCAATCACAGGTATCGCTTGCAACAACGAATTAAAGCGCGGCCCGTGATGGTGATCGTCCTTGGTTTCTTCTGAGGTAAAGTGTTGGAATACCAACCACAGCAAATAAGCAGCGCCCAATAATTCAAACTGCCAGAATTGTTGTACCCAAGTGGCAGTCAGAATCAGGCTGATTCGCAGCACATAGGCAACGACTAAACCAAAGTTCAAAGCTCTACGCTCAAGTTCTTTGTCTTCCAGCCCCTTTGCGATCGCAGCTAGGGCGATGGCATTGTCGGCAGATAACAGCGCCTCTAAAAGCACCAAGATCAACAGAACTATCGGGGCTTCAACGCTGAAATGAAAGTCGAGGTAATTAAAAATTTGGTCTAGCATTCCGGGTTTCTCAAGCAGAAAAAATTAAATTTTGACAAGAACAGAGATTTTCATCTTAAAAAGCGCAATAAATTGCCACTCTAATTCAGCTTAACGTGGTTGTGGTGCATTTTGAAGGGGTTTGAATGGATGCGATCGTCGTGCAAGTAGGGTAATTTGCGTATAAGTCAATACATCAAAAGTTTTAGCATCTAGTTTAGTGCGATCGCAATGGAAGCAAGGGACTGGGAACTGGGTGAAAAGTCTTTTTGTGTCTAAGTTTTATCATCTATTGATGTCCTAATCACCAAGGCTTTTGCTATAAAATTAGAAGATAAGAACAAAAATATGGTAAGAGTTTATAGGACTCATATTTGATTGCGTGAAAAAAACTCAGTACACCTTTATTCCTTCTTCCTAGTCCCCATTACCCCTTATCCCCTTCAGGGGCCCCACAGTAATACACCCTTCTCAAATGAGGAGTAGATGATCACATTTTCATATTAGTGGGATAGGTTCTAATGAGAAACTTGTGTTTAGAGAACGTTAGGAATTGCTTCAAGTACTCGCTTGGCAACATCTTCAGGTGTATCTCCCTCTCGCTCGGTGATGTGCAAATCGGCTTGAGAGTAAAGTGGTGTTCGTTGTTCGAGGAGCGATCGCATTACGCTACGCCATAATCTGTATACTGACGCTTGTATGGAGCTTGCAAACCCAAGACAATATCCTCTCGTGGTACTCCCATCATCACTAATTCCTCTGCCGGATTGCGATCGGTTAAGTTCTGTTGCAGCCAGATTTTGCCATTTTTAATATCAAAATGCATCACGCATCGATAAATACGATTAAATCCTTGCCAACCGACATTCATCCATTGATAATGATTGCGTTCTGTGTCTAAAATGAGTTGGACTTCGACATCCTTATCCGAGACATCATCACTGGCATAGTTCGTCAACAATGTTTTAACATACTCTTGATATTTTGCTAGTTTATCCACTGTACAATCACCTCATCTACTGGATTGTAAACAATTAATAGCATCTGATACTGTTTGATCGCAGTTTGAGTAAACTCCAGTTGAAAAAATGTTTGGTACGTATCCAATGGAACTGCTAAGTATAATACTCGCTCTGGTTCATATCCTGCTAATGCTAGACGGTAACTAAGGAATTGTCCCAAAGCGGAGTAAAAATCTGTAATTGCTGAGGGGTTTAAAAAGCTTTTGATTTCAATTGCTATTTTTTTATTTCCTTTTTCTGCGGCAATTATTTTCTCTGCACCTAAATCAATTTGGAAGTTGACTTCCCCAAATTTAAATTTTAATGGATCGCTCGTAATTATCCATTGTTCTTTTTGCAAAGCTTTTTTAACTGATTGATGAAAAATATCTTTTGCAGACACAGTTAGCTCAATCTTCCCCATTAATGAGAAACAGGTTTTTTCAGCACACTAGGAATTGCTTCAAGTACTCGCTTGGCAACATCTTCAGGTGTATCTCCCTGTCGCTCGGTGATGTGCAAATCGGCTTGAGAGTAAAGTGGTGTTCGTTGTTCGAGGAGCGATCGCAACTTACCTTTAGGATCGGCATCTTGCAACAGTGGTCTTGTGGTATCCTCAGCTAAACGGCTATAAATTATCTCCACTGGCGTATCTAGCCACACTATCAAACCGTGGTGCAAGTAACCCCAATTTTCTTGCCGCAATACAATGCCCCCACCAGTTGCTATAGTCAACTTTGTAAAAGCACAAACTTGTGAAAGTACGTCGCTTTCTAACTGACGAAACCCAGCTTCACCAACTTGTGCAAATAACTGATTGATAGATTTACCTGTTGCTCGGGCAATTACATCATCGGTATCTACAAACCCATAACCCAGTTTTTTTGCTAGTAAGCGCCCTACTGTTGTCTTACCAACGCCCATAATACCAATTAAGTACAGGTTGACCCCTTGTAATAAGCTGCTCACCAGTTGCTTCGCTCCAATTATAAGTTTTGAGTGCTGAGTCACAGTTTTAAATTAACGCAAAAACTCTCTCAAACTCTCATTTCTCTGTCACCTCTGCGTCGCGCCAGTTGCTAAAGAGCGGGAACGCTAAAAGCGAACAAGTCGGGAAACTGCAAGGGCGCACTGGCTTATCTATGGTTCGTTTTCCGTTACCTGTGCGTAAAGAGTGCGATACCTTTTGGAGCGAGACGCTATGCGTAGCTTGCTTCCCCGTTCGCGCAGCGTCACGTAGAGATTGAATACAGTAGGCTTTCCTGGAGAATCAGGGGTACGCTAACGCATCTGGGTGACTCCAGTTTTTAACCTTCATTGAGTATCTGGTTTGGTTACTCAGCATTTCTTCTATGTATTTATATAATCCATTAGAAAAATAAACTCTAACAAGATTACTACTACGACTTTGATGCCGATATTAGCAATTTCCGCAGGAAGACAACTACAAAGTAAACTTCTGAGAAATTTCTTTTCAACGGATGTCAAGGCTTTTCGCTTTGTATTTATCAAGTTTACTTGTAACTTTTCTAACTAGCAATTATTTTTAAAATCTGCAAATTCATCTTTTATTTAAGAGGAATTAAATGCCATAATTACTGTTAGTAATGTATTTAAAGTAACTTAGGCAAGAGATTAATGATTATTCTGTGAAATCACCATAAGTAATAAACGATGAATTTCTCAGGAATGTAGTAATTTTCCTAAAGTAACTTGGTAATTGCTGCATAATAATCACTATGCTTAACCAAAAAATTAAAGTAGCTTGTTTGAAACTTTATCCAAATAATATCTGTCTATCTAAATAATCAAGGTTTCTACTCTGATGGTTAATTTTAAGTATATACAATACTGTGTTTCTAACAGTACATGGTCGTTATTCTAAAAGCTCAGTTATAACAAGACCGTCTCAATTAAATGTTTATGATAAAGGTGTAAATAATGACCGATTTACCGCGATCGCCCAAAAAAAGCTTACAAAGAAATTGAAGTTTCGACACAAAGACTACTGCATATTCCACCCCAATAAGCCTGAATGAATAAATATTGTATGAACGAGGTGTCAACCATGACTCGAATTCGTGACGTTGTAGAAAGAGCTTTAGCAACTGGCTATTTGACAGTTGAAGCTGAAGATCAACTACGACAACTGTTGACCACCCGATATGACTTGGAAGATTTCAATGCTTTCATGACTTTGCAGGAAGCTGCCATGATCGGTAAGGTCAAGCAGGAGTCAAGAGAGCGGTGTGGCATTAAATAGGGATGTAGCCTGCTACATTTCACCGACGGGGGCGTTTACCATCATCTTCAAAATCATCATCATCCTCAAAAAATTCCCAATCATCATCATCCGCTTGATTGCTAGTTGGCGGCTGGTAAGGGGGAATAATTACTCGGTAATCAGCATCGTAAATTGATTCAGTTTTTCCCGCAGCCGTATTTTTTGGCTCACGGTAGCTGTAGGAGTAAACTGAACCAGACTGAGAACTGCTTTTGGCTTCTGATTGACGTTCGTAAGTTGTTGAGTCTCTAGGTTGTTGAACTTTAGGGTTAGGAGTAGGCGCTTCCTCTGACTTTTTATCAAAGTTCCAATCATCATCTCTATTGCTATTTGTCTCCCAATCATCAAATCCCTCACTGCTAGACTCTTCATTTTTACTAGCTGGTGGTTGAGGACTGGTAGGGCGAGATGTAAATTCTTCTCTTTGGGTTGCTTTGGCACGACTTGGAGGGGTGGTTCCTCTGTTAGGAGTTTGGCGTTTTCCTGCGACAAAATAATTGGATAAATTAAATAAAGTAGCAATCAATATCGATGTGAAAGCACCAGTGGCAGTACTGAAAAAAATCCATATCGCTAATGGTAATGGTTGAGTTCGCACGCCCAAAAATACTAGCGAAAGGGCAGGTGAAAAATTTTGGACTAATAACAGCGTTAGTCCTCCCAGTACTGCCACCAATAGAATTAAGCGAATTACAGCCATAAAAAAGGTAAAAGGTAATAGGTAGAACGCAAAAGGCAAAAAGCAAAAGGCAAAAGGCAAAAGGCAAAAGTAACTCTATCTTTCTTTTTCCCTTCTCTGCAAGACGCTGCGCGAACGGGTGACGCTCCTACGTCGTTAACGCTGCGCTAACGCCACTTGACGCCAGTCCGCTCAAGTCGGGAGACCTTTCCTGTGCGGCTGGCTCCTTTATGCCGGGGAACCCGTCCACCGCAGTGGCTCACCTTTTTACTTTTACCTTTTTACCTCCTTCCTTGCCACCGCTGAATTGGGATGCAGTCAATATCTAGTTGATCTAAAGCACGGGCAACTACAAAATCAACTAAATCCTCGATGGTTTGGGGATTGTGATACCAGGCGGGAATAGCGGGGACAACTCTCACTCCAACTTCTGCTAAAGAGGTTAAGTTACGCAGGTGGATGAGGCTAAAAGGCGTTTCACGCGGGACAATAACCAGCTTTCGCCCTTCTTTGAGTTGGACATCTGCTGCCCGTTCTAGTAAATCGGAACTCAAGCCAACCGCTAGCTTTGCCACTGTACTCATGCTGCATGGAATAATCATCATCCCCAGAGTCGCAAAGGAACCGCTGGCAATTCCGGCTCCGACATCGCTCCAAGGATGACACCTGAGTTTACCCAAAAGTGCAACTCCAGCTTGCTCTCGCCAGAATTGTTCTTGCCCGGTTGGTTCTGGTGGCATCCGAATTTCCTGTTCTGACTGCCAAACCATGTAAGTTGATTTAGAGGCAACCAATTCAATACTATACTCCGCTTCTAGCAAAAATTTGAGCGCGCGAACAGCGTAAATCAGACCAGATGCGCCCGATACGCCTAAAATTAAAGGTTTAGTGTGATTTGACACGTAAGTTTTAGTTTAAAAGAGGCAGGGGGCAGGGGGCAGAGGGGCAGAGGGGCAGAGGGGCAGAGGGGCAGAGGGGAAAGACTTACTACAACTTCTTTCTTGCTCCCCTGCTCCCCTGCTCCCTGCTCCCCTGCTTTTTCACTTTACTCATCCTCAGAGTAAGGATCTAGATCATCAGGCTCCATGTCATTTGGTAAGTAGAGGTCTGAAAGGTCTTCACGGGAATCATTGCCAGTTAATCCTTTGGGGACGCCATCGCTGCCGACTGTTACCAAATCAATTTGCTGACGGTAGTAATCGACACTTTTAACTTGGACAGCGACGCGATCGCCTAGTCTATAAGAAGCGCGATTTTTGCGACCAAACAGTGCCTGTTGTCTGGCGCGATATTCATACCAATCATCTTTGAGAGAACTGACGTGTACCAATCCTTCTACTCTCAGGGGTATACCAGGATTAGTGCTAGATTCAATCTCAGCTGCTGGTACTTCAATTTCCACAAAGAAACCGTAGGATTGAACACCGGTAATCACGCCTTGAAATACCTCACCAATCCGCTGCTTCATCAGTTGGGCTTTTTGCAGTCCTGCTAAATCAGCTTCGGCTTCTTGGACTTCTTTTTCTCGGTCATTGATTTGGACAATTACCCTAGTCAAATCGCTTTGCAGTTCTTGTTGCAATTCTGGGGGTAAAACGTTCCAGTTAATTTCCTCGTGGCTGGAGGAGTGGCGCAAGTTAACCCGCTCTCTGACACGGGTATTGCGGCGATCGCGTCCGTTTTCGAGTAGCGTGTAATACACTCTCTGCATCAGCAAATCTGGAAAACGCCGCAAGGGAGCGCTAAAATGGACATATTGCGGTAATGCCAGACCAAAGTGAGATCCTTTGGTGGTACTGTACGCAGACGGCTTAAGGGTATCTTGTAATAAGTAAGTAAGAACTTGCTCAGAGGGAGATTCAGCAAAAGCTGTGGTCAAATGTTGGTAATCTAAGGGTTGGATATCAACTTCTGGATCTAATGTGAGGTCAACGCCTAAATTGACTGCCAATTTCAGCATTTCCTGGACATCTTCAACATCAGGAGTACCTTGGACTCGCCAGATAGCGGGAACACCAAGGGCATTTAAGTGAGTTGCAAACAGTTGATTAACTAACAGTACCAACTCCGTGAGTAGCGATCGCACTGGTAAATCATTCACCACCACAGCGCCAAGAATCCCCTCATCATAATAGGCGTTTTGGCTAGGCGGCAAATTCAACTGGAGGCTACCACGAGTCAAGCGTACCTGTTTCACGGCTGTTTGCAAGGCTTGCAGGTCTTGCAGGATTTGGGAAACCTGTGATGATTTATCTTGAGTTTCACCTGTAAGAATTGCTTGGGCAAGTTCAGTAGTCAGTGCAGTTTCGACGTTGATTACACTGGGTTGAATTTCCCACTCCAGCACTTCTCCCGATTGGGGATCGATGGTAATTAAAAAAGAGATGGTTAAGCGATCGCTCCCAGGTACTAAAGAACAGCGTTCTACCACAGTTGGGGGCAAGATTGGCAACACCAATTCTCCCAGATACACTGATTTACCCCGTTTGAGTGCTTCTCTATCTAGGGCTTCGTCAGGTTGGACATAGTGAGAAACATCGGTGATATGAACGCCCAAAAGCCAATTTCCGGCTAAGTTTTTTTCTAAACTAAAAGCGTTTTCTATAACTTTGGTATCGCTATTTATCCCTTCAATCGTCAGAGTATACAAATTGCGTAAATCCAGCCGATTTTTCAGGTCTGCTTTCAGGAGCTTTTTGGGCAACTTGGCGGCTGCTTCTAGAACATTATCTGGAAAAGTCCGGGAAAGGTCGTGTTTGCACGTAACTAAATCTATATCAGCTGCGGCTTCGGCATCACTGCCGAGGATTTGCACCACTCGACCAAGGGGAGGATATTGTGCCAACGGGTAACGCAAAACTTCTACATGAACCAGGTGATCGATCGCTTCTTCTAACTTTGCCCCGTTCGGTTGAATCTTGAGTTCAAACAGCAATCGATCATCTAAAGGCACAGCCCGAAAACCAGTTTCTACTTGCTTAATTCGTGCTAGTAAAGTGTGATTAGAACGTTCGAGAATCAGCTTCACCTCCCCTTCAGGAGAGCGACGGCGACTGCCTTCTTTAAGAACTCTTACCAAAACGCGATCGCCATTCCAAGCATTACTCAGATGACTTTCGCGGATGTAGATATCCTCGGCTCCTTCCACATCTTGAATAGCAAAGCAAAAGCCTTTACTAGAACAACGGAGTTTTGCCTCGATTATTCCCTCTTCTGAAACACGGCGGTACTTGCCCCGTTCTTTTACTAAAATACCGATTTTTTCTAGAACATCTAAGGCAATGTGAAGTTTCTGTAAACTTTTTTCATCTTCACAGCCAAGTTTCTTTTCTAAAACCTTCCGAGCTACCAATTTATCATCGGTGAAATTGGCAAGGAGTGTAGCGATTGAAAATTCCATGCAGTGAACCGACCTTTGGTCAAAACATCATTTGTTGTTTAATCTGGTTCTTTTCTGTATACCCTCACGGCTTACAGAAACAAGCTGGAAACTAATTGCTCTGAAGCAAGCTTCCTAAGTTCTGAGGAAAGGAAGCCCGACCCAGTAAGAGCGGGAAACTACTCCCACAGTTCCTTTGCAAAGAAGCCGACCCACAGACAACTCTGGGCATTTACGAACTTCTCACTGCACTATGCTCTCAGAATTCGCCTGCGTTCAAGTCCCTTCACCTAACCAAACTTAAGATTGCACGCCTGATGAAAATTTAGCCCCGCTAGGTAATTACGCGACGGGTTTTTGAGAAGCTGGGTTTAGAGAATCCATACTGCCCAAAAGCGCTATGCAGGGGAGCCACTACCATCTTGGGGTCTCCCCAAGTGGAGGAGGCAGTGCGGTCTTGGGGTCTCCCCAAGTGGAGCAACTGCCGTCAAGTGGCGTGGAAACTACAGGTGTTTGATTGTCTAGAGAGAAGGTAATTTTACGCCATTAGACTCTGATTTTAACTAGGAGGAACTGCTGGTGAACCCAATTTTCCCACATGTAGAATCGGTAACAATTAGGTAAGCAGCTTAATAAGCAGCGAGGGCGAACCTTATCTCCACTATTGTAGATTTAGAGGGCACTTCCAGAAAATAGTTCTAGATATAGACTTGGGTAATCAGTATAGCATTGCAAGCAAGACTACCCAGATAAGTTAGCACTGACCAAAAATTTCGTCAAAAAAGAGCTACTGCTACAATTGGGACATCGGGCAAAGCAAGAATATTACTTTAAAGGGACTGGGGATTGGGTATTAGAGACTGGCGATAGGCATATTAAAATAATTCTTTCCCAGTCCCAAGTCCTTCTAGTACTGCCTTGAACTTCTGGCGATAGGCATATTAAAATAATTCTTTCCCAGTCCCCAGTCCCCATTACCCCTTATCCCCAGAGGGGGCCCCACCATCCCCAGTCCCCAGTCCCCAGCAGATTTAAATTGGTAGCAGTATTATGTTGGCTCAATTCCAGAGCTTGTATCCCAAGGGCAGTTTGATTTCTGAATTAGTGCAAATTTTTCAAGGAAAATATATTGTTCGGGCAAGCGTGCAAATTGAAGGTGTAACCCGTGCTACGGGTATGGCAGCGGCAGAAACAGTAGAAGCCGCAGAAGACCAAGCCAGAACCAGGGCGTTGATAGTTTTGGGTATTACAAACGCGCCACCAGAATCAGTGATGCTGACCTCAAATACAGTTTCTCCAGCACAGCTAAATCCTTCCTTGAATACTAAAGGTGGATTGAGTGAGCCTGCTGCTTATTCCTCTGCTAAAGATGAGGATTTTGTTAGTAGTCAGTGGCCAGCAGTCAGCGACAAAGAAATATCTATACCGCCTTCCAAAGAACGGAATATCAAACCAGAAGTAGTAACAAGCAATAACGAACAGTACGGCTACAGCAATGTTGCGCCCCTAAACGATACCTATAGCCAAGATTTAGGTCAAAACTTTCCTATGACTGCCAACCGGGAGCTAGAATTCAATCCTCCAGTTGAGAACTTGGAAATAAATTTTGATAACCAGCCAGAAAATCAAACTTTTCCGGCAATTTCTGCCAACAATGTCACACCATTTACACCCCGAAGTTACAGCCCTCAAGAAAATGTCACTACCCCGTCAGTGACAGGAAAGAGAAAGAAAAAAGCTGAACCCGTTGATTTATCGGATGTAATTGCTAAAACAGATGTCGAACTTCAGCGTTTAGGCTGGACACCAGAACAGGGACGGGAGCATTTAATTGAAACCTACGGTAAGCGCGGGCGGACTTTGCTAACTGAAGAAGAATTACACGGATTCCTCAAATACCTGCAATCTCAGCCAGACCCATTAGCGGGATTTTAGTTAGTCATTAGTCATTCTTCATTTGTAATTAGGACTTACGCACACTCTACGAATTCTCGGCGCTCTTCTCTTCTCCTTCGGAGACGCTAACGCGAACGATACGCTGCGCGTTGGCGTCAGCCTCTCGCAGAGAAGGCGGTTCGAGAAATTAAGCTTTTTAGCAATTTTTGCATAACTCTTAGTAATAACTAATACGAAGTTGCCAAAGATAGTATTATTTGAGCGGAAATAAAAACTGTCACCCAATTTTAGATTTTGGATTGACGATAGCGAAGCGTTAGCGAGTCCGCGTACTCTGTAAGAGTTGCAAGCTACGCGTAGCGTCTCGTAGAGAGCGTATGCGTGGATTAACCTCTCCTTATAAAGAAGAGGCTTAAATATTGAAAATTTTTGAATTTTCTTCCCGACTTAAGTTGGGGGCTTGAAACCTTTTTTAGATTCTAGATTTCAATTTAATCCAAAATCTACGCATCTAAAATCTAAAATTGTCTCGGTCATTGACTATGCCTTGTGTGCGAATTGAAATTGTGCCACACCTGGGCTATCCAGAATTGACTCGTCTAGAACTTATGCATTGACAAAGTAGACAATTAGTAAGTTAGGGTTAACGAGGGAAAAATACCCTCTTGAGTTGAGAAAGATCAAAAGCGCGATCGCGCTTTTGATCAGCGAGTTTACAGGATTGACTACACCCGTGCATCTACACTGACTTGATACTGAACTTTGTTTGAGCTAAACTGTCTGCTCCGGATAATGACGAAGTAATTTCCTGCGGCTAGATTCTGACGTGTAATTTGGTGGGAAAATGAGTCGCGACTTTGGCCAATCACTTCGCCTTGATTGCGATCAATTTGACCATTGTTGTTTGAATCCCTAACTAATAACAAATCTGTCCGTCCTCCGTTCGGGGCAACGCCTTCCAGTTTTAAACGTAAGTTAGAGCGCCCGGTGAGTAGCACTGTTCTAAAGTCTTCTAAATCATCAGTGGTGGTCACATCGCCTTTGATCTGAAGAAATCCTTGACCACTATTTAAATTCCCCTCGAAATCCGCGGCAAAAATGCTATTGTCGTTATCGGGTGTCGCAAAAGCTGGGGAAACCAATCCACAAGTCAATAAAGTTAGCAACGTTAGCTTGAGACTCGATTTGAAGCAATTCATGATGTTTCTTCCTGAAGATAAATGATTGATTTTTGGTATTACACACTGTACAAAATGACTTGGTGTCTTTGTAACCTAAATCTAAATTAAGCTTTTAATAAAACAAATACAGTCTGAAAAAGACTTTAATAGTATGAAGTTGAAAATAAAATTCAAATTGCTTGGTATTATTTAGTCACAAAAAGTTTGTTTTGATAACATTGATCTACTCCAGCAAACTAGTTTTTAGGCTGTTGTAGAGCGACAAATTATAGTTCTTCCCAACTTTTGGTGATCCTATGTCAGGATCGAAATGTGTATCTTGAGACAATTAAAAGTTGAAATTTCTTCAATAGACCTCTTGCAAAAGTCCCCTAACACCCCACCCCCAACCCCTAAGAGCAAGCGGGGAACTCGGGGCCCCCTCTGGGGATTAGGGGCAGGGAGAATTTGACGTAAGTCAAAGGCGGGGTGGGGTTCTTTTTTTGATTTATGCAAGAAGTCTAATATCTGCTACCGGATCAAGACTACCTTCATCTCGAAAAATGGGATCTTGACCCTTTAAAATCGAGTTTTGAACTTCTAAATCAACTTTTGAAGTCAAATAACCCCTCTTCACTTATGAAAAGGGGTTATTTTTAGGGTTTAAGGAAATTAAAAGTAGTAAATCACCATTTAGCAATCGTGACTATTAATTAAGAACAGCAACTGCTGGGCGACTACCAGCGGAGTGACGGTCAATCACTTGGTCAATCAAACCGTATTCCCTGGCTTCCTCTGGCGACATGAAAAAGTCACGTTCAGTATCTTCAGCAATCCGCTCAATTGGTTGACCTGTATGTTCGGCTAAATAGTCGTTTAGCCGCCGCTTGTGGTAGAGAATTTCCCGCGCCTGAATTTCAATATCAGTCGCCTGTCCTTGAGCGCCGCCTAGAGGTTGATGAATCATAATCCGAGAATGGGGTAGACTCATCCGCTTACCTTTAGTACCTGCGCTGAGGAGGAAAGCGCCCATACTCGCCGCCAATCCGGTACAAATTGTACAGACATCAGGGCGAATATGCTTCATAGTGTCAAAAATGCCCATACCAGCCGTCACCGAACCACCGGGAGAATTGATGTACATATAAATGTCTTTCTCCGGGTCTTCAGCATCCAAATACAGCAGTTGGGCAACAATCAAGTTAGCGATGTTGTTGTCAACTTGTTGTCCCAAAAAAATGATGCGCTCACGCAACAGCCGTGAGTAGATGTCAAAGGCGCGTTCACCTCGACCCGATTGTTCAATAACGATAGGAATCATGGAAGCGTGTTTGTGGCTACTTTAAATACATTTTATCGGTGACAGCACGAAACTGGGGCTGATCTCTACTATTCCCAAGTAGATATAAGTAAATCTTGGCTATTCTGTCTTATTCAATGAAGGAGCAAAATGTGCTTTTGCAATAGATTTAACCTCCAAGGGCACTTTTTAGCAACAAAAGCTGTCTAAGAAAATATCCCGGTTTAGGGAAGAATAAATCAAAAAACTTTAATTGTCGCCAATCTTATATCTCAAACTTTGCTGCATAACCTTGGCGATGTATTAACTAGACCGATAACCGAAATCCGATTTGCTTAGGGAATTATGTTTACTTACAGTAACATTTTTAACATTTTTTTAGGATTTCCTTCGGCATTTATCAAGTTATTTTTGTTAGATTCGGTAAATCAGGAGTACGAGGTGTATTTAGAATAACCAGTCGTAGTTGAAATGCTATCCATTCAGAGAGAGACGTGCCATGCTGGAAAAACTTATACAAGCCGCCATCATCACCTTCTTGCTCCATCTGATAGCAGGACTTAGCCCAAATACTTTAATGCAAACAAAGACAGCATCTCCTATTCAGCAAGAAACGCCACCAAATATTGTTAGCTTGCTATTGCGATCTTTTCAATAAGAATGTTTCAGAAGTTGCACAGATGTAACTAAGTCGGCGTACATAAACCCAATTACATAGATGATTTCCTTGTAGTTAGCGCTGACTACAAAACTGCAATTTTTTACACCAACTTACTTAGGCGATATTAAAAACAAAGGGATAATTCGCTCGTTGAGTTTCTTACTTAATGTACATAGCTGTCTAGGCTAACACTCCTGAGAACAGGGTAGACTGAGCAAAGAAGGCAACTACTTGCGTTTGATCATGACTAATCGCCTTGCTGAAGCTAAGAGCCTCTATCTCCGCAAACACGCCGAAAACCCAATTGATTGGTGGCCTTGGTGTGATGAAGCACTTGCAACTGCAAGGGCGCAAAATAAACCGATTTTTCTTTCCATTGGCTACTCTAGTTGCCACTGGTGCACTGTCATGGAAGGCGAGGCTTTTTCTGATATTGCGATCGCTGACTACATGAATACTAATTATCTTCCCATCAAAGTAGACAGGGAAGAAAGACCTGACCTCGATAGCATCTATATGCAGGCTTTGCAGATGATGAGCGGTCAAGGGGGTTGGCCTTTAAATATTTTTCTTTCTCCAGAAGATTTAGTACCGTTTTACGCTGGTACTTATTTCCCTGTAGACCCGCGCTATGGTCGTCCGGGATTTTTGCAGGTGTTGCAAGCGCTTCGCCGTTATTACGATACAGAAAAAGCAGAATTACAGCAACGTAAAGCTTTAATTGTTGAGTCTCTGCTCACGTCTGCGGTGTTGCAAGATGGTACAACAGATGAGCTTGAAGACCATGAATTACTCCGCCAAGGTTGGGAAACCAGCACAGGTATAATTACTCCTAGTCAATCTGGTAATAGCTTTCCGATGATTCCCTACACAGAATTAGCACTGCGGGGAACTCGATTTAATTTTGAATCTCAGTATGATGGCAAGCAAGTTTGTACCCAGCGGGGACTAGACTTAGCGCTGGGCGGCATTTACGACCATGTAGCTGGTGGCTTTCATCGCTATACTGTTGACCCTACTTGGACAGTACCCCACTTTGAAAAGATGCTTTACGACAATGGACAAATTGTCGAGTATCTGGCTTCTTTATGGAGTGCAGGAGTACAAGAGCCAGCCTTTGAGAAGGCGGTTGCTGGAACTGTACAATGGCTGAAGCGAGAAATGACTGCGCCAGAAGGTTACTTCTATGCTGCTCAAGATGCCGATAGCTTCACTGAACCTACAACGGTAGAGCCAGAAGAAGGAGCCTTTTACGTCTGGAGTTACAGCGAATTACAACAACTGTTAACGCCTGAAGAATTAACGGAATTACAACAACAGTTTACTGTTACCCCTAACGGCAACTTTGAAGGACATAATGTTTTGCAAAGACGCCATTCAGGCAAACTGAATGCAACGCTAGAAACGGCACTCAGTAAACTGTTTACCGCTCGTTATGGCGTTAATTCTGAGTCACTAGAAACTTTTCCTCCTGCTCGTAACAACCAAGAAGCAAAAACCACTAACTGGCCAGGTCGCATTCCCTCGGTGACAGATACGAAAATGATTGTCGCTTGGAATAGCTTGATGATTTCTGGGCTGGCTAGGGCTGCTGGGGTTTTCCAACAACCTTTATACTTGGAATTAGCAGCACAAGCGGCGAATTTTATTTTGGAAAATCAGTTTGTCGATGGGCGTTTCCAGAGACTCAACTATCAAGGAGAACCAACCGTTTTAGCGCAGTCTGAAGATTATGCTTTGTTTGTTAAAGCTCTCTTGGATTTACAAGCTTCCAACCCTGAGCAGGAGCAATGGTTAGAAAATGCGATCGCTATCCAAGATGAATTTAACGAATTTCTCTGGAGTGTAGAATTAGGTGGCTATTATAACACATCAAGCGATTATAGTCAAGATTTAATTGTCAGAGAGCGTAGTTACGCAGATAATGCGACACCATCAGCCAATGGAATTGCGATCGCAAACCTTGTGCGTCTAGCCCTACTCACCGATAATCTAGATTATTTGGATTTAGCGGAACTTGGTTTGAAAGCTTTTAGGAGTGTAATGCATCGCGCTCCCCAAGCTTGTCCCAGCTTGTTTACAGCTTTGGATTGGTATCGAAACTCTACCTTGATTCGCAGCACAACTGAGCAAATCAACGCTTTGATTCCCAAGTATTTACCTGCGGCTGTGTTTGCCATAACATCTGATTTTCCAGAGGGAAGCGTTGGGTTAGTTTGCCAAGGTTTGAAGTGTCTGGCACCAGCAGAAAGTGTAGAGCATTTATTGCACCAAGTCCAGCAAAGTCAGGTGAGGGTGTAATATAGTTTTATTACTCCCAACTAGAATGTTACCAGCAGGTCATCCAGTCCCAATCGTAACTTTCTGCACGGTTGCTCATTTGACCGAGACAATTTTAGATTTTAGATTTTAGATTTTGGATTAAATTGAAATCTAGAATCTAAAAAAAGGTTTCAAGCCCCCGACTTAAGTCGGGAAGAAAATTCCCAAATTTTCAATATTTAAGCCTCTTCTTTATAAGGAGAGGTTAATCCAAAATCTAAAATTGAGTGACCCCGTATAGTGATGATGCCTAAACAGACCAAGGATTAACCATTACAACCCCTGTCCCAGCAAAATCTTTTTCGTTACGGGTGACAAGTGATAAAGAGTTATGAATTGCCATCGCTGCAATAAGAGAATCCATGAGAGGTAGAGGTCGCCCATTCTGTTCTAGTTGCCCGACTAAATTTCCCCACAACACCATTGTTGAGACATCTATATTTAAGATTCTTTGTTGAAAGCGATTGGGTAGGGTTTCATTCAGCCAAATTGTTAGAGATTCTTTGCGTTTAGATGCAGTAATTTTGCTGATGCCTTTAGCGATTTCGCCAATTGTAATGACGCTGAGGTAAAGTGTTTCTGGCACTTCGGCATCTAGCCAATCTAAAACTTGTTGATGTGGTTGTTTGGCAACAAGTTCGGAAATCACGCAGGTGTCAAGGAGATAGGTCATGGGGTGAAGGCATCGCTCTTAAGAGTGCGATCTCGACTAAGGTCAAGTTCTTCGGTGAGTTCAGCCAGGGGGGATTGACGGAAAAACTCTGAGAGTTTGCTTGGTTGATCTGGGTGGGTGTTGTTGTGTGTAGTCAGGCTTTGGGCAAGGAGTTGGATGATGTAGAGTTTATCGTTGGGGGAAAGCTGAAGGAGTTGTTGTTCGAGTTCTTGGATAGGCATGATGGGGTTTAAGTACAAGATAAATTTATTCTACTTTCAGCGTCAGGGGTTAATTTAGTTTGACTCGTTTATTACCCTCTATTTTTTTGACGAATGACTATTAACTCATGTAGCAAATTAACCGCGATTGTATTAGCAGGCGGTAAAAGTTCTCGCATGGGTCAAGATAAAGCCTTGATTCCCATTCAAGGGATACCATTGTTGCAGCGAGTTTGTGGGATTGCCAAAGACTGCGCTGATGTTGTTTATGTAGTAACTCCCTGGCCAGAACGCTATCAAGACTTGCTTTTGGCTGGTTGTCAGTTTATTCGGGAAGTACCTTTGTCTGGAAAATCTCTAGCCCACGGGCCTTTAGTTGGTTTTGCTCAAGGGTTAGCCGAAGTCAAAACAGATTGGGTGCTGTTGCTAGCTTGCGATTTGCCGAGGTTGCAGGTTGAGGTGTTGCAAGATTGGGCAAGTAGACTTGATAGTGTAGGGGATAATGCGATCGCAGCTTTAGCTTGTCATCCTAAAGGCTGGGAACCTCTGTGTGGTTTCTATCGCCGTCGCTGTTTGCCACAACTCCTAGAGTTTATCAACCAAGGGGAGCGATCGTTTCAACAGTGGCTTCAGCAATATCCTGTAGAAGTTTTGCCCTTAGCAGAACCAGAAATGCTGTTTAACTGTAATACGCCAGAGGACTTAGCTTTAAGTTGAATTGGAGAGTCGGGACTTAATCGTGAACTGAACCTGCGGAAACTCTGGTAATAAAGTCATTTTTCGGATGATTTGAACACAATAGTATAAAGTATCAGACATGTTTTACACTTGTGTAAGATATTCGCTTAAAGGAACAAGAAATCAACATGAATATGAAATTATTGATGGACAGCAGAGAATAGAAATTTTTCCTATCAAAAATTAATAGTTGTTTGAAATTTCAACTCATTAAAATTAGTACATAATAAAAATTTTTATTTCATAACCCCTAATGCTATTTCCTGAAAATGAAAGCCAAAGAAGTTTTAATTTACTTTTCTCTAAAAATCCCAACCCTATGTGGGTATATAACCAGAATAATCTACAATTTTTAGATGTAAATGAAGCTGCTGTTGTTCACTACGGCTACTCACGAAAAGAGTTCTTGCAAATGCGAATAACTGACATTCGCCCTTCAGAAGATGTGCCCATCTTGCTTGAATATTTAGAAGAAAAGCGCTCTAATTTAGATTTTACTGGGCGATGGCGACATCAACGAAAAGACGGACAGATTATTGATGTTGAAATTTTCACACAGACAATAGACTATAATAGTTATAAGGCTCGCTTAGTTCATATACGAGACATCACAGAACACAAACAAATAGAAAGAATTCTTCAACAAAGTGAAGCTAGATTTCGAGTTATTTCTGAAGCCATTCCTGTTCCATTTATTATTTCACGTGTGTCTGATGGATTAATTTTATACGCTAATACAGAGTTACTTCAAACATTTCAGTTTTCTCCAGAGTATTTAGTTAATCATAAAAAAACTGTAGATTTATATCATAATTTTTCAGATTTAGAAGCGCTGCTAAAAATTCTTAATAAACAAGGTTTTATTCATAATTATGAACTTCAATTAAAAAGAGCAGATGGAACTCATTTTTGGGCGATCGCTTCTTTACAATATTTAAGTTTTAACAATGAATCAGCAATTTTAACAGTATTTAATGATATTAATGACCGCAAAAATGCCGAAACAAAACTCCAAGAACAAAATGAGTTTTTACGAATAATTTTTGAGAGTATACCATTGATGATTGCCCTGATAAATGCCAATGGTGAACTCCAGTGGGTGAATCAAGAATGGGAAAATCTTCTCGGTTGGAAATTTCAAGATTTCCAAACTTATGATGTTTTAGAAAAACTATATCCTAATCCTGAATATCGACAGTATGTAATTAGTTTTATGCAGTCTGCACAACGCATTTGGGGTGACTTTAAAACTCAGATGCGCGATGGTCGTTTATTGGATACATCTTGGACTAATGTTTACCTTTCAAATGGTCAAATTATCGGTATTGGACAAGATATCACAGAACGTAAGCAAACTGAACTAGCTCTAAAAGCCCAAGCCGAGCGAGAGCAATTGATGCGAACTGTTGCTCAACGGATTCGTCAATCTTTGAATCTTCAAGATATTCTAAATGCAACAGTTCGAGAAGTGCGAGATTTACTTGGGGTTGATCGAGTAGTAGTTTATCAATTTGACTCAGAGATGATCGGCACAATTATGGCAGAATCAGTGGAACCTAGATGGACGGTTTCTTTGGATGTAAAGATTCATGATACGTGTTTTCAAACAGGCGCAGGAGTGGAATATTATCAGGGACGCAAACGAGCGATCGCTAATATTTATGAAGCTGGACTAACTGATTGCCATATTCGCCTGTTAGAACAGTTTGAGGTGAAAGCAAATTTAGTTGTGCCCATTCTACTAGAAGTAAGCTCTCAAAACCCTGGCTCTCACATTTGGGGTTTACTGATTGCTCACCAATGCTCTGGTTTTCGTGAGTGGGAAGAAAATCAATTAGATTTGCTTGATCAAGTGACAGTCCAATTAGCGATCGCAATTCAACAATCCAGCATCTTAGAACAAGCTCAAACTGAACTTGTTCAAAGACAAAAAGCTCAAATCAAGTTAAAAAATGCCTTGGCTGAAAAAGAAGTTCTTTTAAAAGAAGTTCATCATCGAGTTAAAAATAATTTGCAAATTGTCTCCAGTTTATTACAACTTCAGTCTCAAACACTCAAAGACCCAGAAATAATCAAAGTTCTTCGAGAAAGTCAAAATCGAATTGAGTCAATATCTCTAATTCACAAAAATTTATATACTTCCGCTAATATAGGACAAATTGATGTCGCTGACTATATCAGTAATTTAGCAGCCAGTTTGCTAATTTCCTATCAAATATGTCCTGGTAAAATTTCTCTAGAAACTGATATAGATTCAGTAAGTTTGAATGTCGATCAAGCTATTGCCTGTGGATTGGTGATTAACGAATTAATCTCCAATGCTCTCAAACACGCTTTTCCCAATCAACAAGCAGGCACAATCAGTATTGCTTTACGCAATGTTGGCAATAGTATCGAGATGACTATCCGAGATAATGGGATTGGTTTACCAGATAATTTAGATTGGAGAAATACTGATTCTTTGGGTCTGTCGTTAGTATATGACTTAGTTACAGAACAACTAGAAGGCGACATTACTCTAGAACGCAATCATGGAACAGTATTCAAAATTAAATTCACGCAGTTAACTTTGCATTAATAAATATCAAATGGGTCAAGCTAGGATTTTAGTCGTTGAAGATGAAGTGATTGTGGCTAGAACTATTGCTAGTCAACTCAGTCAACTAGGATACATTGTTACAGGTACAGCTTCATCTGGAAAAGTTGCCATTGCCAAGGCATCGGAAACTCAACCAGAATTAGTATTAATGGATATTATTCTTAAAGGTGATATGGACGGTATCGCTACCGCCACTCAGATTCGCCAGCAGTTAGATGTACCTGTAATTTATTTAACCGCTTATGGCGACGATCATACTTTAGAAAGAGCCAAAATTACCCAACCTTTCGGATACATCGTTAAACCATTTACTACAAAAGATTTAAAAATTGCGATCGAGATCGGTCTTTTAAAACACCAATTAGAACGTGAACTCCGGGAAAATCGAGATCAGTTAGCAACCCTTTTAAACTCAATGAGTGATGCTGTAATTGCCGCAAATGAGCAGGGAAAAATAACATTTATGAATCCTGCAGCTGAGGCACTGACTGGCTGGCAGCAAAAAGATGCTTTAGGAAATGAAGCAGCGAAGATTTTTCATATTGTCGATGAAGTAACAGAGACAACATTAGAAAACCCTGTTACAAAAGTGCTGCAAGAGCAACAGGTTGTTTATTTAGGAGAATTCACATCTCTAATTACAAAAAACGGCAAAAGAGTTCCAATTGGTGATAGTGCTTCCCCACTAAAGCGAGGATCTGACGAGATAAATGGTGTAGTAGTTGTTTTCTGGGATCTTAGCGAACGACGCCAAACAAAATTGCTAGAGCAAGCATTAGAAAAGGAGCAAGAACTTAACCGTCTCAAATCCTTATTTATCTCTACTGTATCTCATGAGTTCCGTAATCCCCTGACTGTTGTCCAAACAGCAGTAGAACTCATGGAAATGCAAGGAGCAAATTTGACAGATACAAAAAGAGGCATCTATTTAAAGCGAATTCAAGGCGCTGTGCAATCTATGGAAAAACTCATGGAAGAAGTGCTGTTTATGGGTCGAGCGGAAGCACAAAAACTCGTATTCAACCCTGCTCCTCTTAACCTAGAGCAATTTTGTCGAGAGTTAATCGAAGATTTTTTGATTGTTAAAAGCAGCGTGTGTGAAATTGTTTTTACCTGTCATAGTGAGAATACATCTGCTGTAATGGATGAAGGACTTTTACATTACCTGTTTGCAAATCTTCTCTCAAATGCAGTTAAATATTCTCCCCAAGGTGGCAAGATTGAGTTTGATTTAATATGTGACCCAATTGATAAAGTAGCAATTTTTTACATTCAAGATCGAGGTATGGGCATTCCCGAACCAGACCAAGCTCGACTGTTTGAATCATTCTACCGAGCCTCAAATGTCAAATCAATTCAGGGTACTGGGTTGGGGTTAGTAATCGTTAAAAGGTGCGTCGATGCTCATCAGGGTCAAATCAGTGTTACAAGTGAAATTGGAGTTGGTACTAGATTTACAGTAATTTTGCCCTTAAATACCGAATCATAAGTTATAAATTCTTCTTCAACTAACATCCCGATTTTTGTTACCAACTTGGGTTTGGTAGTGGCGCCATTTTTCTTGTTGACGCGCTCTTTTCTCCTCAGTAAGGCTATCGAAACAATAGGCACAGGAGATACCTTGCTCATACTTTGGAGACACTTTATCTTCCTTAGAAATCGGACGCCCACAACAGAGGCACAACTCATAACTTCCTTTCTCTAACCCATGACTAACGGCTACCCGCTCATCAAAGACAAAACATTCTCCTTCCCATAAACTTTCTTGTGCTGAAACTTCCTGCAAATACTTAAGAATGCCGCCCTTGAGATGATAGACTTCTGCAAAGCCTTGGGCAAGCATGAAGGATGAAGCTTTTTCACAGCGAATACCACCTGTACAAAAGAGAGCAACCTTTTTGTGTTTAGTTGGGTCGAGATAGTGGCGCACATAATCGGGGAATTCACGGAATGATTCAGTTTGAGGATTTTCTGCCCCTTGGAAAGTACCGATATTCACCTCATAATCATTGCGCGTGTCAATCACGGTTACTTCTGGATTGGAAATTAAATCATTCCATTCTTCAGGGTTGACATAGATCCCAACTTGCTGATTTGGGTCAATTTCTGGCAACCCCAAACTGACAATTTCTGGCTTTAACCGCACCTTCATCCGCTCAAAGGGTGGGGTTTCGGTATAAGACTCTTTGGATTCTAAGTCTGCTAGACGGGGGTCAGAACGCAGAAACCAGAGAACTGAGTCAATCGTCTGACGCGAACCAGCAATTGTACCGTTAATCCCTTCAAGTGCCAGCAAAATCGTTCCCTTGACACCTTGCGCTTGGCAGTAAGACAGCAGAGGATCTCGTTTTTCGGCAAAATCTGGCAGCTTAACAAATTTATACAATGCTGCGACAACTTGGATATTTTCTGGCTTCATCCTTTTGGTAATAGAACAATATAAGTTACAATGTTATCTACTATTTTAAGTTTATGGGGGTTTAGCTCAGTTGGTAGAGCGCCTGCTTTGCAAGCAGGATGTCAGCGGTTCGAGTCCGCTAACCTCCATTGAAAATGTTTGATTAAATGGGATTGCATCCATTGCACCAATTCAAAATCGTACTCAGTTAGAGCAATCCTAGATCAGGAGGTTAACTCTGACTTGACAGCATCATGGTAATTTTAATCGTTCAAAATTTGACTTATCTATACTTAGGGGGTTGTTTGGAAAAGCGTCCATTGGGGTTAGTGGCAATTGTTCTCTACAAATCATTTGCCGCCTTGCTGCTTATGGTTACTTCGATCGCTTTATTATTGACATTAAAAAATTATCAAACTCTAGAGGCGTTTTCAGAAAATTATGTTTTAGAAGGTAAATCGATAATTATTGATTGGCTTTTAAAGAAAGTTGTTAACTTAAATCCTAGAACTCTGGCATTTAGCGGCATCGGAACCGGAATCTATGCTATTGTTACTACTATTGAAGCCGTTGGTTTATGGTACGAAAAGCGTTGGGCACATGTTTTGGTATTGGGACTTGTCGGTATCAGTATTCCACCAGAGATTTATGAATTGATTCGGGGGATATCTCTGATAAAAACATTAGTTCTTGTATTGAATTTAGCTGTATTTGGCTATTTATTCCGAAATTTTCCTAAACATGCAAAATAATTTTTGATCAGAAGAAAGGCAGGAGGCAGAAGGAAGAAAGTTACAAACCTTCTTTTCGAGATGCACAGCACGAGAAAAGATACGTCAGTGCTCATGCTCAAACCTGTTTCTTTCTCTACGATATGCTGCGCGAACATGGTAGAGGTTTTCCCCCTGCCTCCGCCTCCTTCTCGCTGATTCGATACTTAGGGTCTTATTGTTGAAGAGTTTAGGAGTGCTGAGTAACAAAGAGAGCTAAACGTGGTGATTGAAATATTTGACGACAAGAGGCTACGGGTTTACGCAAAACCAAGATCCACGTTATACAATCGCTAGAAATACAATCTGGAGAGCGACTTGCCTAGATCGATTCAGTCTACTCAACCACCATTGAAATTTATTCCCCAACGGTTGAATCCGCTGGTACTGCGGATTTTTCGGTGGTTACTGCCGATCGCACTACGGTTTCGTACTCGCCCTTGGCTATCGGCTGGGATTGTCAAGGTTGAAGCCAAGAATGTTGAAGTATTAGCTGAACTTTATCAACAATTTCAGGCTGGAAAAATTCGCTTTTTGTTGGCATTTCGCCACCCAGAGGTGGAAGATCCCCTCTGTATGCTGTATTTGCTTTCTCGGATTGTGCCAGAAGTTGCTCGTCAAAAAGGTATTACACTAAAATCCCTGGTTCACAGCTATTTTCTTTATGACCGAGGTATGACAGTTTGGGCTGGAAAGTGGCTAGGTTGGCTGTTCTCTCTGCTGGGCGGTGTACCGGTTCGTCGTGGTAGGCGACTAGATCGGCAAGCTATCCAAAATGCACGGGAGTTGTTTGCTAATGGCGCACTACCGATCGCAGTAGCGCCGGAAGGCGGTACTAATGGTCATAGTGGCATTGTTAGCCCCTTAGAACCTGGTGTTGCTCAAATGGGGTTTTGGTGTGTAGAAGACTTAGAAAAAGCTAACCGTTCTGAGATTGTGATCGTTGTGCCGATCGCCATCCAGTATCGCTACGTTGAGCCACCTTGGTCTAAGATAGATTGGCTGTTGAGTAAGTTAGAAGCTGATAGTGGCTTGAAAGTTTTGGAAATTGATTCGGGCAATAGCGAAGAAATTTACTATCAACGCCTCTGTAGGTTGGCTGAATATTTGATTACCGAGATGGAAGAGTTTTATCGCCGCTTCTATCATCAAGATATCCCAAAAACCATCTCAACTGATGAATCTACTAGTGTTAATCAGATATTAGTTGCCCGACTTCATCGCCTACTGGATAAGGCATTACAAGTTACCGAACAATATTTTGAAGTTCAAGCGCAAGGTAATTTTATTGACCGCTGTCGCCGCTTGGAAGAGGCTGGCTGGAGTTACATTTACCGAGACGATTTGCCAGATATCAATGCTTTAGCACCCTTCAAACGCGGTTTGGCAGACTGGATTGCAGAAGAAGCCGACTTGCGAATGCGGCACATGCGGATAGTGGAAAGTTTTGTTGCAGTCACAGCTACTTATATTCAGGAACAACCAACGGCGGAACGGTTTGCAGAAACAGCTTTGCTTGTATTCGATATGCTTTCTCGAATTCAGGATACAACACTTCCAAGGCGACCTCGGTTAGGTTTGCGACAAACACAAATCACTGTGGGAGAGCCAATTTCAGTTACAGAACGCTTCAGAAATTGTCAGGGCGATCGCCAAGCGTCTAGACGGGCTGTGAGCGATTTGACCCAAGATTTGCAAATCGCTTTAGAGAAGATGATTGCTTGATTTTTCCCCATTGCTTAGTGGTCTATAGACGGGAATACTAAACTAATACCACTAAGGAAGTACCCATGTGTGAAGAAATCGAAAAACAATTACCTCCCTGGTTTGTCTCTACACTCTTAAATCAGGTCATGTTTAAAAAATTCGCAGCAGGAATTGGTTTTGGGATACTACTCGCTGTAAATCCTATAGCTATAGGTGAGAATAACAGTTCAAACTATCGTAGCAATCTTCTTGATAAGTCCACTAAAAAAGCAATTGATGTATCTAAAATATCCATAGGCAATATTAAGCTGGGGATGAAAGAAAAGGATATTATCAGAAAATTGGGTAAACCTAAGAGTCGAACTACAAAGTATGACGATATTTGTTATGGCGCATATATTACTACTTGGAATTATGATGGCCTAGAAATTGAAGGACTTTCATCTTCTAATAAGATAAGTGAAAGTCAAGTTCATTTGATCAACACTTCTAGTTCGCTTTATCCCACTATTCAAGGGATAAAGGTAGGCGATCGCATAAGTATGGCTCAAAAAGCATACTCTACATTCTCATCAACAATTAATAGCGAAAAGGATTTAGTATATCCAAATGATGCTTATGGTGGTTTAGTATTTTCTATCAATAAACATAAAGTAATTAGAAAAATCAGTTTATTGGCAGCATCGTGTTGAGAAGATATGTTGTTAATAGCAATTTCTGGCAAGATTAGAGCATCTTCAGGAGATCATATTGAACTAGCAGTCTCCCTAACAGTTTCTCGCAGCCGCTCCACATCGCGTATCGGTGGAGCACCAAAGAGCCGCTTGTACTCCCGATTGAAGTGTGAGGCATCGTCGTACCCCACTTGGTAGGCAGCACTGGTAGCGTCAAGGTTTTCCCCCAGCATTAGACGGCGAGCCTCTTGCAGCCGCAGTTGCTTCTGGAACTGCAAGGGACTCATTGCAGTGACAGACTTGAAGTGATGGTGAAAGCCTGAGACACTCATTCCCAGTTCTCGGGCGATGCTTTCAATCTTGATCGGCTCGTTAAAGTCTTTACGAAGTCGCTCGACGGCTCTGGCGATATGGTAGGTGTAGCCACCGAGAACTGTAATATGACGGAGCCGATTACCTTGCTCTCCCATCAGGAGTCGGTAAATGATTTCCCGCTTAATCAGTGGTGCGAGAACATGAGCTTCAGCAGGGGAATCTAGAAGCCTGACGAGCCGCACCACAGCGTCCAACAGATTTGCATCTAACGGGCTTACATCAATCGCTTTCACATTAGCACGGCTGCGCAATGAGGGATGCCCTGCCTCGACCATTACTGAGCCAACAAGGGTGGAGTCAAGATCGAGGCGAAGGCTAAGGTACGGTTGCTCCTTGGACGCTTCCAGAATTTGGCTGACAATCGGCAGTTCAACCGTAGCAAGCAGATAATGTATCGGGTCGTACTGATAGCGATCGCTGCCCAGAAGGACTTCTTTGCTGCCCTGAGCGATCGCACAAAAGGCAGGGATAGAGACACTATGAACACATTCCGAAGGCGAGGAGGAGCGGTTGAAGTGCAATCCTTTCAACGGCTCAATCGTCCCATCATGACGAATCGCCTCGGCAATCCGCTCTTTGAGTTCGTCTCTGTTGGCTTGCGCTCTGTCTGCCTCGCGCTTTGCCTGCTGGTCGTTGATTAAATCCATAGTGGACATTTCACTTGTTTTGGCAGCGTTCATTTTTAAGTTTGCAGGATTGTACAACAATCTTAGAGGATCGTTTTATTGCTTGACCTTGAGGATTCTTACAATGAAGCTAAAGCAATGAAAAATGATTCCGACTTCTTTAAAGCATTCTAGATTTTTATTTAAGAAAAAACTCAGTGGCAAGACCGCCGACTGGATGGAACAGGTCAGCGACGAACAATACCAGACCTGATCCTAGTGCAAGACAGTTCGACCTTTAAATCAAAGACAGGAGTTTAAAAAATGCAAAAGCGCAAACTTGGAAACAGTAATCTGGAAGTCTCGGCTATCGGGCTTGGCTGCATGGGAATGAGTTTTTCTTATGGCCCGCCCAAAGACACCCAAGAGATGACTGCTCTTCTGGGGGCCGCTGTTGATCGCGGCGTTACATTCTTTGACACCGCCGAAGTCTACGGCCCGTTTACTAACGAAGAGCTTGTGGGCGAAGCCCTCGCTCCTTTCCGCAGGCAAGTAGCGATCGCCACCAAATTCGGGTTCGACCTAAATCCTAATTTCGATCCCCGTGGGATGAAGGGTTCGCCAGGATTGAATAGCCGACCGGAACACATCAAGCAGGCTGTGGAGGGTTTGCTCAAGCGACTCAAGGTCGAGACAATCGACCTGCTCTATCAGCATCGGGTTGACCCGAACGTGCCGATCGAAGACGTGGCAGGAGCGGTGAAGGAACTGATTCAGTCAGGTAAGGTGAAGCACTTTGGACTCTCGGAAGCAGGAGTGCAAACCATCCGTCGCGCGCACGCAGTTCAGCCGGTCACTGCTCTCCAGAGCGAATACTCGCTGTGGACGAGGACTCCTGAAAAGGAAGTGATACCAACCCTTGAGCAACTCGGAATCGGCTTTGTCCCGTACAGCCCGCTGGGCAAGGGCTTTCTCACGGGCAAGATGGACGAAAGCACGACTTTCGACAGTTCCGACTTCCGCAGCACTTTGCCTCGCTTCACGCCGGAGGCTCTCAAGGCAAATCAGGCCCTGATTAACCCTCTTTTGTCACTCTAGGCAGAGGAAAAATAGAAATAAGGGATATTG